>QNBN01000085.1 GCA_003645695.1 Spirochaetota bacterium
AAAAGGAACTTCCTAAAAAAATAAAAAAGATAAAAAAAGTACTATCAAAAAACAAAATTAAAACATCAACAATAATAAACAGAACAATATCTCTATACTTTTTAAGAGGAAAGTACAGGAGAACAATTCAGGAGTTGAATTGGACATTAAAAGCCTACCCGACAACAGGAAGAGAAAAATCAAAAATATACTTCTATCTCGGACAGAGCTATTTCTACATCAAAAATTATAAAAAGGCTCTTAAATATTTTATACTTTGCAAAGATTTTCCTTACTATAAAAGGGAAGCCGATACATGGATTGATAGAATACTGAAAAAGATAAATTGATTTTGAAATTCTCTATTAATCATGCACATCACAATGATAGATCAACCGTATTCATAACATTACAATATATTTTGAGTCGTCAGTAGTTGTTGCTATGAACCAGGCAATAAAATCCACAACTACAACTTCTAGATCAATATCATTTATATAGCTTATTATAATTCTCTGATATATTAAAAACAAAATATTTATCCTCTTATGTTGCAATTAATCCTTGAATCTCGTATTAAAAAATCATTATATATTCCATATCATCTGTTTTTTACCTGTACTACTTTCTCCATATATATGACATTTTACATCAAAGGTATCTTCTATTATTTCCTTGCAAAATACTTTTTCCGTTTTTCCAGAAGCAATGATATGCCCATTTTTAATAAACACAAGGTTATCACAGTATAAAGATGCGAGATTTAAATTATGAAAAACAGCAATGATTGTTTTCCCATAATCTTTTACAAGATTTTTTACATAATTCAATATGTAAATACTATGTCTTATATCCATATTTGAAGTTCCTTCATCTATAAGAAGTATAGGAGTATTCTGAGCAATCGCTCTTGCAAATACAACTCTCTGTTTTTCACCACCACTTAACTTTGTAATTAATTTATTTCTCAAATCACACAATTCTAAATCTTCAATGACCCTATCAACAATTTCTTTATTTTCCTCACCGGGGGAAGAAAATCTCGGGATATATGGATATCTTCCCATCCATATTATACTTTCAACAGTAAAAGGAAAATTGATATAAAAATCCTGAGGGACTATAGACACTGTCTTTGCAATTTCCTCATTAGAATATTCTTTAATACATTTATTCTTTATCTTAATATTTCCCGAAACTGGTACTTTGTATTTAATTATAATATCAAGCAACGTAGTTTTCCCACAACCATTAGGGCCAAGAACCCCATAAAATTTACCTTTTTCAAAATCGAGGGATATATTATTTAAAACTCTGTTATTTCCATAATTAAAAGTAAGCTTATTTAAAGTTAATATCACTTTATCCATAAAACCCTATATTCTTTCTCCTTTTAAATATAAAACAGAAAAAAGGTCCTCCTATAAGAGCTGTCAAAACACCTATAGGAATCTCTCTTGGCAGGAAAGCTCTTGTAATTGTATCCGCCCAGAGTAAAATTACAGCTCCAGCGAGGGTGGAGGCCGGTAATAATTTTCTGTTGTCAGGACCTATAATAAATCTCATAAGGTGTGGTACTACCAATCCAACAAACCCAATAATTCCAGATACCGATACGGATACTGCTGTTATCATAGATGCAGTAATAAGAAGAATAATTCTCAATCTTGATGGACTGATACCAAGTGCTGAGGCAGACCTATCTCCAAGAGTCATCAAATTAATATCTCTTGAAAAATAAAAACTTATTAAAAAACCTATAAATGTAGATATAGAGACCACAAAAAACTCAATCCATGTTTTTGAATTAAAACTTCCCATTAACCAGAAGATTATTACAGAAACTCTCTCATCAGCAATGTATTTAATAAAACTTATGCATGCAGCGAGAATAGCAGAAACTATTATGCCGGAAAGGATTAAGTTATTTGATGATATATCACCACTATTAGAAGATAAAAAAATCACTGCTACAAGAGTTAAAAGAGCACCAAAAAACGCGAATATTGAAACAGAATATATTCCAAGGAAAGGAATATTTAATAATAAAGCTATTGATGCTCCGAAAGCTGCCCCAGCTGAGACCCCAAGAGTGTATGGGTCTGCAAGTGGATTAACAAGTATGGCTTGAAATATCACACCTGCCATTGAAAGACTTCCACCAACAACCATTGCTGTGAGTATTCTCGGTAGTCTTACCTGCCAAATAACATAATAATTAATTTCCAGATTAGTACCCTTATCAGGTAATTCCCCTATTATACCTCTGTATAGAATATCTACTACAGTACCCGGGGATATTTTTATGTAACCTTTACCTGTTGATATTATTAGTGAAACGATTAAAACTAAAAAAAGTATTAAAAATGTCGGGCCTCCCCAATATGAGGAAGCCCGGTTTTTTCTAGCCATTGGCATTTTAAAGCTTTATCCCGTTATCCCTTGCAGCATCTTTGATATGTTCTATATATATCTCATTCCATTTATAATTTTCTCCAAGACCTTTTATAACAGGAATAACTCTTATACCAGCTCTTTTAAAAGTATTTTTCCATGAATCATCCCCACTTCCTGCCATATCATTATGAGCATGATCTCCTGCAACAACCATAAATGGCTTTAAAACAACCTTCTTGACCTTATCCTTTTTTAAGCTTGTTAGTACATCATCAAGCGACGGAAATCCCTCAACAGTGCCCACGTATATATTAACACCATGATACATTTTCCGCATTGTTTCTTGAAACTCAATGTAGATACCAGTTGAATAGTATTCATTCCCATGGCCCATATAAACGAGTGCAGCCCTATTCTTTTTTGCATAAGCAACATCATCAGATACTGCTCTGGCTGCTGCTTCAAGATCTTCATGATAATCATGTATTGGACCCGGAACTCCAAGAGCTGGTCTTCCAATAACCAATTTTACAAAAGGCATATATTTTTCCTTTATAGTTTTAATCATATTTAAGCCATTAATGTATGAGTTCAGATCCGTATACTCTTCCCCAGCATAAATATGGGCTGGTTGAACAATTATCGTTCTATATCCTTCATCCTGAAGATCGGCTATAGTTGCAAGAGGCCCTTTAACATATAATATCTCTTTAGGTATCCATTTATACTGATTTAAAAAAGTTTTATCCTTCTGTCTACCATGCCAAATATTTCTTATTATGTTCGAAGTGAATGCAACTTTCACTTTAATTCCCGGGAATTTTTCTTCGACCTGTTTTTGTATATTTGTAATCGCCTTTAAAGCAGAAGGATAAGAAGTACCAAAAGCTGCAATAACGATGGCTTTTTTATTTTCCTGTCCCATCATCGCGTTAGCCTCTTTCATAAAAAAGATTCCATAGAAAATCATTGAAAAAACTATTAAAACAACAAAGAAACTAAGTTTTGTTCTTCTCATTTTTTTAACCTCCTATAAATTTTTATTTTAAAAACTATTTTTTTCATAAAAACTGCTTTTCATCACCTCCTTTCTCTTAACCTTAAGGTTTAAATATTTTTAAAAAAATTTTTTTGCAATCTTTCAGTCGAGCATTAGTTTTTTCACTTTTTTAACCATTTCAAAAAGTTCTCTTCCTGAAACACTCCCATCAGGATTAAACAATCCACTTCTATCAAGCTTCATTATTCCTAACCCAACCACAGTTTTTATCTGTTCATATACAGAATAAGTTTCAGGAACATCCTTTATTTTGAAGTCTTTGACTTCTGGAAGGTCTTTAATTACAAAGAAGGAGTAAGCTACTTCTTTCCTCGTTATATATCGTTCAGGATAAAAATGATATTTATCTGGGTTATAGAGTAATCCACGGTAGGCCATCGTTTCAGCAAACTTGTAAACATCTCCTCTGTAAGAAATATCTCTAAAATCACCATATTTATGTACTTTACCAGAGCGCTTTTTAATATCATGGTAATAATCAGGTGTTTTAATAGGAATATTAAAAAGCTTAACAAACATTTCAGCATATTGAGCATGGTTCAACTTTTTAATATTCAGTAAGTTTGTTACATCGTTAAATTTTTCCGGGTACAAAATTCTCCCTATCTCATAAATCCCATCCGCAAGCCTTAATGTAGGACGAGAAACAATTTTTTCATCTATTATATATATCTGATTGTTTCTAACTGCCTTGATTATTCCATAACCTGCCTCCTGTTTTATTTTTGCTATAGTTATATGGTTCATTGCCCCTCTTTGAGCAAGATAAACATCAATTTCTGCAGCATGAGATAGTATCTTTTCCTTGCCATAAAATGCTATATTTGTCCCTTTTACTGCAACTGCATCTCTGGCAACATTTATACCTCCAGCCGTTTCAAGAGCAAATATTGCAATTGACTTTGGCGAAAAGGTCTTCATTCTTCTGTGAATTGCTTCAAAATATACCTTCTTTCTTTTCTCTTTTGGGATAGTAGCAACGATCTTTTTTATCTCATTAATTCGCCTATTAAATTCCTTTATCATCTCTTCAGCCTGTTTTTCTTTACCCGTTAATCTTCCAAGATCCCTCCAGTAATTATACATCTCCGTTACTGATTTAGGCTGTAATGATACAACGGTTATACCTGCAACTTCTAATTTTTTTACAAAAGGCCTATATCCCCTGTCTATCATAGGTCGAATGAGTACTAAATCAGGTCTCATCCCTATAAATTTTTCAGGGTCATCATGATAGCTAAAAACAGGTTTTCTTAAAACCTCAGGAGGAAATGCCTCATTCCTTGAAACTCCAATAATTTCATCACTTAAGCCAAGAGAAAATAAATTTTCGGTGTGTGCTCCATATAATGAGATTATTTTTTTATAAGGATGTGTTATTATAATTCTTCTTCCACCAAGGTCTGTTAAAACATAATCTGCTTGAGCCTTAGCACCAGATAATACTAAAATGATTAATACAGTTACAAATAATAGTTTTGCTAAACTTTTCATGTCCTCTTACCTCCAGATATAAAAAAAATCCGAATCAAGGCATGAACCTCGATTCGGTGATTTTCCCTTTTTAATCCTCGAATTTATAAATGTTAAATCCATGCCTCGATGGAAATAACCAATTCTATAGAAATCAGGCAGGTCTTCTGACTTCCGGATCATCCTACTAACTGTACCTTCCCATTCTATTAGTGCAGAATAGTGGTGTAATTACAGCTTTCGTCCCCGATTACAGCGGCGGGTCCGTCCCCGATTTTCACGGGGTTCCCTATTAAGAATTTGTTCACCTGATTTCCTCAATCAAAAACTGTTTTCAAAGAGCTATAATTTGCTTTAATGAAATTTTCTATATCATCTCTACCGTGTGCTGATGATAAAAAACTAATTTCAAACTGAGAAGGCGCTATGTATATACCCCTTTTAATCATTTCTTTAAAGTATGCAGAATACCTTTCAGTGCTACTATTCAATGCATCAATGGCATTTTTAACTTTATCATTGTTGAAAAATAAGCAACTTAATGAACCAAACCTTACAAATTGCACTCCCTTTGCTCCAGAAATTTTAATATTATCCAATATTCCATCTTCAAGCTTTTCACCTAGTTTATCTAAATAATTATATATATCAGGATTTTCCTTTAAAATTTTAAGAGTATGATAACCAGCTATCATTGCCACAGGATTCCCCGATAAAGTTCCAGCCTGATAAACAGGGCCATCCGGAGCTAGTATATTCATTATTTCTGATCTTCCACCGAAAGCACCTACAGGGAAACCACCTCCTATTATCTTTCCCAATGTAGTTAAATCCGGTGTTATTCCAAAATACTCCTGTGCTCCGCCTTTTGAAACCCTAAAACCTGTAATAACCTCATCAAAAATTAGAAGAGATCCTTCTTCTTTTGTTATTTCTCTTAATCCATTTAAAAAATCCATTTCTGGTAAAACTAAACCCATATTACCTGCTATTGGTTCTATTATAACTGAGCTAATTTCACCTTTGTTTTCTAAAAAAATTTTCTTAATATTCTCTAAATCATTATACTCAGCAATAATTGTGTTTTTAGTTACACATTTTGTAACACCAGGACTTGAGGGTAAAGAATAAGTCAACGACCCAGATCCAGCCTTAATAAGAAAACTATCTCCATGGCCATGATAACATCCATTAAATTTTACAATTTTATCTCTTCTGGTATATGCTCTTGCTAACCTGATTGCACTCATTGTAGCTTCGGTTCCTGAATTTACCATTCTAACTTTCTCAATAGACGGAACCATCTCTACTATTAATCTTGCAATATCAACCTCCGCTTTAGTCGGTGCACCAAAACTGCTACCTTTTTCCACACTCTCTTTAACAGCATTCACAATTCTTTCATCAGCATGACCTAGAATCAAAGGACCCCACGATAGGACAAAATCTATATATTCATTACCATCGATATCCCATATTTTTGATCCTTTTCCCCTTTCTATAAAGATTGGCTTCCCACCAACTGATCTAAATGCTCTTACAGGAGAATTAACACCACCTGGGATATACTTGCATGCTTCATTATATAAATTACTACTCTTTTTCATAAGAACACCTTTGAATGTTAATTGTAAAGAGCCATTATCCATCTATATTATTTAAAATATCTACTATGTCTTTTGCAAAATATGTTATTATCATATCTGCTCCTGCCCTTTTGATTGATGTTAACATCTCATAAATAATCATATCTTTATCCAACCACCCCTTTTCTATAGCTGCCATAACCATTGCATACTCACCACTAACATTATAGGCAGCAATAGGTAGATCAAATCTCTCTCGAACTTTTGCAATAATATCTAAATAACATAATGCAGGTTTCACCATAACAATATCTGCTCCTTCCTCTATGTCCAGCTCTATTTCTCGTATTGCTTCTCTGCTGTTACAAAAATCCATTTGATAACTCTTTCTATCACCAAAAGACGGAGCAGACTCTGCAGCTTCTCTAAAAGGTCCATAAAAAGAAGAGGAATATTTTGCAGAATATGCCATTATAGGAACAGTTGAAAATCCTTTTGAATCAAGTTTTTCTCTTATTTTTTTAATTCTACCATCCATCATATCAGAAGGGGCAACCATATCCACCCCTGCTTTTGCATAACTCAAAGCCTCTCTGGCAAGTATTTCTATTGTAGAATCATTATCAACAATTCCATTCTTTATGATTCCACAATGCCCGTGATCTGTATATTCACATAAGCAAACATCCGCAATTAGTACTAAATCTGGAATGCTTTTCTTTATCCTCTCTATAGTTCTCTGAATTATACCATTATCTGCATAAGCTCCTGAACCATAAGGGTCTTTATATTCCGGAATACCAAACAGAATTACTGCAGGTATTCCCAAATCATAAACACCCTTACATTCATCAACTGCCTTATCTATTGATAATTGATAACAACCCGGCATAGATTTAATTTCAACCTTGATATTTTCACCAGGCCTTACAAATACAGGATAGACAAGGTTATCTTTTGACAATCTGGTTTCCCTGATCATTCTTCTTAATCCCTCTTTCATCCTCAACCTTCTCAATCTAACATATGGGAAACCCATAAATCTATCTCCTCTCTGCTCTTATAATAGAATTAACTAAACCATCTATTGTATATTTTTCTGCTTCTACATCTACATCAAAACCAAAATCTAAAACCCTTTTTGTTGTAATAGGACCAATAGAAGCAATTTTAAAATCAACCCTTCTGGATATGTATTTTTTATAATAATTAAAAAAATTTTCTACTGTTGATGAACTTGTAAATGTTAACCAATCAACTTTTTTACTAAAAATATCTTTTATTTTCTTTGAAATCCCCTCTGGGATAACGTTCTTATATCCCGTAACAGAATTGACATTTGCACCTTTTTTAGATAATTTACTTTCAATGATATCGCGAGCTTTATCCGACCTTATTAACAGAATATTTTTATCTTTAACTTTATATCTTGAAATAAAACCCTTTATAAACTCTTCAGCGACATATCTATGTGGTACATAATCAACTAGTATTCCATATTTTTCTATCTCTTTTGCGGTAACCTTTCCTATAGCCCCGAACATTATTCCTTTCAATTCTCTTATATCTCCTTTAACACTCATGTATTCCTTAAAAAAAGCCTTAACTCCGTTTACACTGGTAAATATAATCCAATCATATCTGCATGGATCTTCTTCTATTATTTTTTTTATATTTAACCTACAGCTATCATAATCTATCTCTATAACCGGTAATTCAATTGTGTCAGCGCCAAATCTATAAAGTTTTTCACTTAAAATTGAGGCCTGGTTCATTGATCTTGTAATTACAATTCTTCTTGAAAATAGTGGTAAATTTTCATACCACCTTAACTCTTTTCTCAAATTAACCACATTTCCTATAACAATTACCGAAGGTGATTCAATATTTTCTTTTATAACTTTATCATAAATATTTCCTAGCTTGCCAATTACAACTCTTTGTTCCGGAGTAGCACCTTTTTGTATAACAGCAATCGAAGTATCTGCTTCTTTACCATATTTTATTAATTCATTCACAATTTCCTCTATATTTTGTACTCCCATAAGAAATATAAGTGTCTCTTCACCAGATAAAACATTCCATTCCGCTTCATTAAACAAATTACCATTTCTACCATCTCTTTTTCTATGACCGGTTATAACTCTAAAGGAATATGAATAATTTCTATGAGTTACAGGTATCCCAGCATAAGCTGGAATAGCAACAGATGAAGTAACACCCGGTATTATTTCAAAAGGGATTCCTTCACGGGCTAAAACCTGAGCTTCTTCACCACCCCTTCCAAAAACAAATGGATCCCCACCCTTAAGCCTTACAATCTTTTTACCTTTTTTTGCATATTTAACAATTAACCTGTTTATTTCTTCCTGTGTCACAGTATGCTTTCCTGGTATTTTACCAACATATATCTTTTCTGCACTATCATTAACAAGGTCGAGTATTTTCTCATTAACAAGTCTATCGTAGATTATCACATCACATTTTTCAAGAACTCGTTTACCCTTTATTGTAAGTAACCCGGGATCACCTGGACCAGCTCCTATAAAATACACTATCCCATTTTTGTTCTCTTCCATATTATAAATTACTCCTGATTTATTAAATCAAGCCCCCCTCTTTTAACGATTATATCAGCAATTTTTCTTCCAATATCTTCCGGATTTAAAGAGTCATTAGATATCGTTTCCACAATACTTTTATTGCCATCTATACTGAATACACCTCCTATCATATTTAATCTTTTATTTTCTATCCATGCATAAGCACCTACAGGTGTTTTACACCCTCCCCCAAAAGCCTTAAGAAAACTTCTCTCCGCGGTTATTGTAATTCTTGCATTTTCATTATCCAAACGAGATACTATATTGTATAAATACTCATCATCTTTCCTTATTTCGAGACCTAAAGCTCCCTGACCTATAGCAGGAATAATTACATCAATTGGAAAAATCTCTGCAATCATATTTTGATATCCAGCCCTTTTTATTCCTGCATACGCTAAAACAATACCATCAAAGCCTTTACTCATAAAACCTTTTACTCTTGTATCAATATTTCCTCTCATATTTATAACATTTATATCTTTTTTTAATAACAAAAGTTGACTTTTCCTCCTAAGACTTGAAGTCCCAATTTTTGCACCAGGTTTAAGCTCATTTAACTTACGTCCATCTGATATAAGTACATCATTTGCAGCTTCTCTTTGTGTTATCGCTCCAATATATAACCCTTCCCTTAATTCAGTTGGAAGATCTTTCATACTGTGAACAGCTATATCAATTTCTCCATTCAAGAGTATATTTTCAATTTCCTTTGTAAAAAAACCCGTTCCGTCTAGTTTATGAAGAGGGTCTCTCAAAAATCTATCACCCCTGGTTGTTATATAAACGATCTCACATTTTATACTTTCTGAAAGTCGTTCTATTTCCTTTTTTACCCAGCTAGCCTGAGCTATTGCAAGTTTACCTTTTCTTGAACCAATTTTGATTTCAGTCATCAACTATATCTCCATTAAGAGAAAATAACTCTTTTATTAACTCCAATTTCTTCAAACCTTCTTCACTTTCAAAGTTCAATAGTTTTAAATTAAGAAGTGGCTCCTTAAGAATTTTCTTTACCATTGATCTGGTGAGTCTGTCTATTTTCTCAAAAATTACATCG
>QNBN01000086.1 GCA_003645695.1 Spirochaetota bacterium
CATCGGAATTCAGAATTATATTGCCACCTGCCCGATAGTCATTAAGAAGCGTTTGAATAAAGCTCCTGAGATCCCTAAAATAATTATTCACTTCAAGCATGAACCGATGCCTAATTTTATATAATAGGGATTTGTCATGGTGTAATGCTATGCGATTATACTCATCATTATACAGAATATCCAATTCATAGTCATATTCTTTAAGTATCTTTTTTATCTCAAGATATCTGGCATAATAGCTATCCCTCTTTAATGAATGATTAAAATCGAGTTTTATGTAGTACTCACTTATTATCGACAGATAATTCATTTCAAAGAAGTTCAAGTAACTTATTAAAGCATCAATTTCCCTATCATTATGATTTTTATTATACCGCTCTATTTGAATATTGGTTAATAATCTGTAGCTATCATACCGCTTATCTTCACTATCTTCTTTTCTGGACACATCGCCAGAAATATCATTTAAAAGAACTTCCATCTCTTTAATCTTTTTTTTCACTTCCTTTATTTCTTTAGCCACTCTCTTTTTTTGAATCTCATCAGCCGTTGTTTTTAAGACACCTTCAAGTTGCTGAAGAACTATCTTATTATTCATTATATCCTTTTTTATTTTATCAATTGCACTCATATCTCACTTTTCCTGATGAATATCATTCTCCGGTCTTTCAACCTAACATAATATTCTATTTTCAGAAAACAGTAATATTCCTTAGATATAAAAATAATCTCTATCCGTCAAAACGAATAGAGATTATTTATCTTTAATTTCAACATTGTAAGATACGTTAATATGAAATACCTATATTACCAGCTATCCTGCATATCGTCCTCATCCCTGTGCTCTTCACTGTATATATCGCTTATTGCTCTTATCTCATCAAAGTAGATATAGTATACACCGTAGGTTTCTTCAGGATCACATACAACACTAATCCCCGCGAAACTCAGGCCCCTCCACTCAGTGTTGTGATAATCATTTTGCTTAATAGTTGAAGGGATAGCAATAGAGAGCTTTTTCCAACCCACAAAATCCAGGGTTCCCATATCAAGAACCATCCTATTACCCTTAAAATCAAGAAGATGAATAAACAATCTGTGTCTGAAAGATCTTCCACATACCCACATAGTAATTGCTTTTGTAATTCCTGGTATCTTTATTGGAGTTGGCGGAGCGAGATAAAATCCGGCATACCCTCTTTGATTGAATGCTATTTTTGCTGCCAAAACATACTGATTCTTTGTCCCATCTTTTGGATCAACCTCCGGCAGATCTAAAGGTCGACCCTTTCGCCTCATCGCAATTATTATACCCTGGTCTATTGGCATTTGTGCCTGCCAGACATCGGCATCTTCAAGATGGGTAATCGGAATATCCACCAAAAGTTGTTGTGCAGTGTCTACCCCTATCTGTAGATTTTGTAAATCCTGCTCCTGAGCTGTCAGGATAACAGGGATTGAAAAAACAATTAAAATAGCTGTCAGTATAACTATTATTTTCACCATTTATTATTCTCCTTTTCCAGAACTCCAGATTTGTTTGGTCCTGTCAGCCAGGATATCACCATCAAATCTCTCTCTATACAGATCCGTTAGGATCTTTAAATGGTCAAAATAGACTACATAACTATCCACTCTTTCATTTGGTGATGTCCTTATTACGAATCTTACAAGTGAAAGTGGTTTTTCCATGGGAATATACTTTATACCCTGTGGTATATAACTCGGAATTGTCACGCTCAGATTGCGCCAGCCTATAAAATGAAGGCTTCCAAGAGGTAATCTATGAACTACCCCCGTGTAATCCCTTAGATGAACTTCCAGTGTATAATAGTAATTTGCCCCCCATACCCAGAGGTCCAACTTTTTTAACTTTCCCGGAATGACAATTTCTTTTTCCGGATAGATCCATATAGAGTTATATCCCTTTCTGGTAAATGCAGCCTTAACCCCCATGACATACTTACTTGGTTTTTCATCCTCCGAATACACAGTTTTCAAGGCTATAGGAGCACCTTCTATATTAAACTTAATCTGAGGATATCCCTCTGCAATAAACCTCGATGCTGAAACCTTCCAGTTATTCTGATTATTTTCAAAATCATCAAGGATTATGCTTCTAATGTCCTCCATTTTAAAGAGATTACTGAACCCAAAGGTTTGGGCAAAAACCAGGCTAGGTAAGATCAAGGCGAGAAATACAAATAACACTATCCTATATTTGAGCTTCATTATCCCGCTCCTTTTATTAAATAAAGGTTTTTTGCAAATAAAAGTTGACCATTTACAAATTTATATAGTTGTCTACTTACTCTTTATCGGTAAGTGGATTGTAAAATTTTAACCTTATTTTAAGTATAGGACGGAATTCTATGATATGTCAATACTGGATTAAAAATTTTTTTTCGTTTTTTGGATTTTATATCGAAATGGCATAAAAGCTAAATCTATATAACATTTTTTAACGCATTAAACCCCTCATGGGCCATATAAGAGCTTCTCACAAAAGGTCCTGAAGCTATGTACTTGAATCCCATTTTTAAAGCTTCATTTTTATAGAAATCAAAGATTTCTGGTTTAATATATTCCTTAACGGCAATATTTTTAGCAGTAGGTTGCAAATACTGGCCGATAGTAACTGCATCACACCCTGTCTCGGACAAACGATTAAGTAGATCTAAAACCTCATCCCTTTTTTCCCCAAGCCCAACCATAAATCCCGATTTTACAAATATGGTCGAAGAATTAGTTTTGACATATTTTAACACAGAAAGAGAACGCTCAAAATCTGCCTGAGGTCTAACTTCTCGGTACAATCTGGGGATTGTTTCAACATTATGATTAAATACATCCGGCTTAGCCTCAATCACAAGATTTAGTGATTCTTTTTCCCCTTTAAAATCCGGTGTCAGCACCTCAATATTGATATATTTATCAATTTCTCTGATAGCACTGATTGTTTTTGCAAAGTGTAATGCCCCCCCATCATCAAGATCATCCCTTGTAACAGAGGTTATAACAACGTATTTTAAACCCAGTTTTTTTATTGCCTCCGCAACCCTTTTAGGCTCCTCAGGATCAACAGCCAATATTTCCCCTTTCATTGCCTTAGCAATAGAGCAAAACCTGCAGGCCCTTGTACATTTATTGCCAAGAATTAAAAAGGTCGCCCTTTTTCTTAGAAAGCATTCCGAAAGGTTTGGACATCTTGCCTCTTCACAAACTGTATTAAGATTTAACTCCCTCAGGATTTCTTTCACCCTATGCCTCTGGGGGGTGTATTCGATTTTTTTTCGTAACCAATCTGGTTTTCTAATTTTTGAATTAACCATTACTTACCTCTGCCAAAATCTAAATAATCAAACTTTTATTTTTTATTTTCCATTGTTGATATAAATTTTTCCGGCTTAATTTTAAACAGTATAAAACAATCTTCTAAAATTTTTTTAAATTAAAATTCGCAAGGTTAAATCTCTTATTTAATATAGGGCTATATTCTACCTTAATTCAAGTGATTTCAAGAGTTTTATAATTAGGATTCTAAACTCATAACTGATATGATGTGACCCATGTCAATACATATTTCAGTATAATTTTGGTGATCAATACATATTTTACCCATCAGATATAGAAATGGTTAGAGAAACATTTTACGATGATTGATCAGACTGATATACGCGAATTGGATAACGCGTGATGGGGGTATTATAAATGTTGTGTTTATAGGGGACAATAATAGCATAACAAATAAAAATAAATAGGAGGATCTTCAATGCAAGAAACACCTCTTGCTCATTCCCCCGATATACCACCAAATCAATCGTTTCTTTGTAAATATCCATTCCAACATAATGTATCATTCCCATAGTGACCTCCTCCTTGTATGCGGTAATCCCATTATTATGTGGGTAAATCCGAAGATTTGCATGTTAGGAGGTCACATCATATTGTCTAAATTGAAGGATAAAATTTGCGGTATCAGCGAAGGATCATTATTTACATTAATTACTAAGAACCTTTCTTTACTACAAAAGGAGCATCCAGATTAAAGCGTCTTTTCATGGCAATCATTGTGTTTTTTGCTATAGTACTCGATAAAAATGGCCCAACTCTTACTCGATAATAGGTTTCACCATTAATCTGGACTTTCACTATTTCTACTCTATAGAGGTTTTTCTCTAATTCACTTTTTAATTTTAAAGCGTTCTCCTTTTTCTTAAAAGAAGCTACTTGAATATAATAGTTCCCTACAGGTCTGTATGCACTCTTACTTGTTTTTGCTGTTTTTGATTCATTTGATATTTGTTTTGTGTATTTTTTATGAACATTAACTTCCGTATTTGGTTTAATCTCCTTTTTTGAAGTTTCCACAGCCTCCTGAACGCTTTTTTTATCTACCACTTGAATCTCCGACTCGGGATGTTTTTTAAATATCTCTTCTATATCCACCTCATTTTTATCATCTAAAACCCCTTGTTTGGATTTTTCTTCACGATGAATCTTATTAACAACAACCTCACCCGATTCCCTTTTGCTCTTATTTCCTATGGATAATGAAGTACTTTTTTCCCTTCCTCCTCCTACAAAAAAACCAAGAACGAAAATACCAATTATTACAACACCAAGCAAAAAGACTATCCAGAAAATTCTTCCCATATCAAGATTTATCTGATAGTATTCCTTAGGTTTTTTATCTTTCTCATCCCTTTTGTCTATATCATCCATTATTTCACCTTTATACCTAATTTTGTAAGATAATCTAAAATAGAAAATCTCAGATCATTTATAGCACCATTATTATCAATAACAATATCGACATAATGTTTTTTCTCCTTTAAGGGGATTTGGCGCCTTATCCTCAACTCTGCTTCATGCCTTGTTAAATCATCCCTCAACATTGCCCTCTCTATTGCTATATCTATATCAACATCGATTCCAATCACATAATCACATAGAACAAAAAGACACATTTCAATTAAAAGAGCAGCGTTTACAACACTGTTTTCATACTCATAAATACGTCGTTTAACTTCTTTTATCATCCATGGATGAACAATTTTCTCAAGCCTATCTAATTTCTCAGAATCTAAGAATACTATTTTACCAAGTTTTTTCCTGCTGATCTTCCTGTTCCCCCTTTGATTTTCTTCCAGAATCTCCGTACCAAACTCTTTTACAATTTCATCCTTCTTAATCTCAAGAGCAAGATGGCCGATCTCATCCACATCAATAATTTTAAAACCAAACTCAGAAATTATCCTGCTCACATAATTTTTCCCCGAACAGTATATACCAGTAACTCCTATAACCATCAGTGTGCCTCTTCCCAGTTCTTTCCTGCCGCTATATTTACTACAATAGGAACTTTAAAACTTATGGCATGCTCCATTTTGTCCTTTACCATTTTCATAAGTTCCTGATATTCATTTTCTGGGGATTCAAACACAAGCTCATCATGTACCTGAATGAGCATCTTGCTATACATTTTTCTCTTTACTATCTCATTATCGATAATAATCATAGCCTTTTTTATCAGGTCTGCTGCTGTTCCCTGAATAGGGGTATTAATAGCAATCCTTCTTGCTGCTTCATATAAATTTTTATTTTTCGAGTATATTTCAGGGATAAATCTTTTCCTGCCGAGCAGGGTTTCTACATAACCATTTTCCTCAGCAAACTTAACAAGGCCATCAAAAAATTTCTTAACTCCGACATACTTATCAAAATACATATTGATAAAATCGGCGGCTTGAGTTCTACTTATACCAAGTTGTTTTGACAAGCCATAAGGGCTTATTCCGTAAATTACACTGTAGTTTATGGTCTTTGCAGCCTGTCGTTGTTCATCCGAAACTTCTTCAGGTGGGACACCAAACAATATAGATGCCGTTTCCCTATGTACATCTCCTCCTTTCTCAAAGGCTTTAACAAGGGCTTCATCCCCCGAAAGTGAGGCCAGGATTCTTAACTCTATCTGAGAATAATCTGCAGAAATGAAGTACCAGCCTTCTTCAGGGATAAACGCCTTTCTTATTGCCCTTCCCTCTTCCTCTCTTATTGGAATATTTTGAAGATTTGGACCCGTAGAAGATAGCCTTCCAGTAGTGGTAATCGTTTGATTAAAGGAGGTATGAATTCTTCCAGTTTTTGGATTAACCATCTGCGGTAATGCATCAATATAAGTATTTTTCAGCTTCGTAAGCCTTCTATGCCTTAAAAGAAGCCTTGCAATCTCATAGTTCATAGCCAACTCTTCAAGTACAGATTCATCTGTTGAATACCCTGTTTTCGTTTTTTTTATCACAGGAAGCTTCATCTTTTCGAAAAGAATATAAGAAAGCTGTTTCGTGGATCTAACGTTAAATACCTCTCCGGTAATCTCAAATATCTTCTGTTCAATCTCATCAATCTCCTCGGCAAAACTGTGGCTCATCTCCACTAAATAATCACTGTCTATTCTGACACCTCTGTGCTCCATTTTACCCAGCACAGTAATAAGCGGTACTTCGATTTCACGATAAAGTTTAATTAATCCTATTTCTTCAAGCTTTTTTTCCAGGATGTTATGCAGCCTCAATGCAATATCACTATCCTCTGCTGCATATTCAACAAGTTCTTCAAGCGGATAATCAAGTAATGTATTCTCCTTTTCTTTAACAACATCACCATAATGTATAGTTGTATAATCAAGGTATTCTTTTGCAAGGTCATCAAGTTTATATCTCTGCTTTTGAGGATTCAATAGATATGCAGCTATCATTGAATCGCCAGCTATTCCCTTCATCTCTATTTCATTCTGGAGAAGAACAACAAAATCATATTTAATATTCTGCCCTATCTTTTTAATACTATCATCCTCAAGCACTGGTTTTAGTGTTATTTTCAGAAAATCTATCCCCATAGCTTTTTTTGTTTTTAATCTTATTGGAATATAGTAACCTTCTTCTTCTTCGGTAGAGATAGAAACCCCTATAATATCAGAGGTCACGGGATCCTTACCTGTAGTTTCGACATCAAAAGATATATATTTCTTATCCTTTATCTTTTTTAATAATTCCTCATAGAGTTTATCTGTATCAACAAGGTAGTATTTTCCTCTTTTTGTCTCTGCTTTTTTTTCCAGAGCATCCTCACCTTTTAGTTCAACAATAATCGTATTTAGCTCCTTATCTAAAAGGATTTTTATCCCTTCATCAAGGGGAAAATTATCAAGAATATAGCTATCCATATCAAAATCAACAGGAGCATCTCTTCTTATAATAACAAGCTCCTTGCTAAGGAAGGCATCCTCCTTGCCATCAATTAGCTTTTTCCTGATATTTTTATTCTCAACCCTATCAATATTTCCATATAGATTTTCTACAGTTCCAAACTGCTGAATTAGCTTTACCGCTGTTTGCTGGCCTATCCCTCTGACTCCCGGTACGTTATCCGACTGATCGCCCATCAATGCAAGAAGATCAATAATCCTCTCAGGAGGAACACCCCAAACCTTTTCTACCTTGTTCCTATCCATTACCTCTATTTCAGATATTCCTTTTTTGTTTGCATAAACGATTGTACTATCATCCACCAGTTGTAGAATATCCTTATCCCCTGAAACCACTATTGATTTTATTCCTTTTTCCTTGGCTTTAAGAGTTATTGTTCCAATTATATCATCTGCTTCATAACCATCCTTAATTATCCAGGGTATCCCAAGTTTTTCAACGAGTTCCTGAATTGTATCTATTTGCGATAATAGATCATTGGGAGCTTTTAGTCTTTTTGCTTTATACTCAGGATATTTTTCATGCCTGAAAGTTTTAACTCTGGAATCAAATACACATAGCATATACCTGGGATTTTCATCCTTCAAAAGCCTGAGAATCATTCTCATAAACCCAAAAATAGCCGATGTATTTTCACCCTTGGTTGTTATTAAGGGTCTCTTAAAAAAGGCATAGTAAGCCCTGTAAATTAAACCATGGCCATCTATAAGGTATATTTTATTCCTCTTTTCTTCACCATCTATACCACACATTCGACTATACCCCTCTAAGTATATTCTATTATTCAATTCTAATAATAACAGGAATGAAATTACTTTTCAATTTAAAGGTTGGAAATTATAAATATCAAGCTCTTATATTTAGTATTGTTGAAACATTTAGAGAGGATGGCATGTAGTTATTCAGAGAAGTCAATTTTCTTTTTATACTATCGATTCTACCCTTAACATCATTCTGAAAATCAATATTTTTTTCAAGAATTTTTTCATTCAATTCCTCTATAGAAGAGAGAATACTTTTTACTTCCGGATCATCCTTGTGATACATTAAATCAGGAACAATACCTGACATTATTGATTTTACTTCATTCATTATACTACCTTCATGCTGGATATATTCGTAAAAATTATCATAATCCTCTATTCTTAAAGCTTCATTCTCATGCTCTTCAATAATCAAGATCTTCATAAGAAGTGCATAAATAGTATTCAGATTTGAAACCAATTCTTCTTTTTTATCCTGCAACATCTATTCCTCCATCTTTTTTCATATCCTCAATGTCAGGGGTTCCCCCTTTGTTTGCTATCTGATTCCAGGCATCCCTCAGTTCTGCAGCCATTTTTCTTACAAATATTATTGGTTTAGGATCCTTTTTCATATTGCCTTCAATAAGCATTTTATTAAAAAATGTGTATATACTAAAGAGCTTCTGGCTTATATCACCGGCATCCATATTCAAAGACATTATAAGCTCAGTTATAATATCCTGTGCCTTGATAATATTATTATTCACCACATCATACTTCTTTTTTGGTATGTTTTCCAGAGCAATATCAAGAAAACGTAGAAGCCCATCATAAAGTATTACGATAAGCTTTCCCTTAGAAGCTGTTTTAATCTGCGTTTCTCTGTAGTGCAAAATATTCTCTTTATCCATAGCAATACCTCTAATGTTTCTCTCCTTATTATATCGGAATTCAGGATTTCAAACTTTATCATCTTGACTACTTAATTTTACTTTTAATTAAAGAAAACATATATGACCAAAATTTTTTCGTCTTTTTATACGCTTCTTCTATTTTTAGACCCTTTATCAATCTATAGTAAAGTACAAGAGGTTTTATTATTAGGCTTTCATCCTCCTCTTTTAAATTAATATCAATATTAACCTTTATTTCTGGAGTTTCTTTTATACAGTTATAATTAAACCTTTCTGGCAAATTGTTACATCTTTCTGTTCCATCTATTTCAAGCCCCTCTGAAAAAAGGTTATAGAATTTTAAATCTGCTTCTATATTTTTAAGCCTTGCTATTAGCTCTTCAAGTTCCTGTTTATAATTTAGCAGTTCCTCCGATGTCAATTTTAATCCATGTTTCTTAACTTTTTTAAGTACAAAACCAACATCCTGGGTAAAAAATGTATTAATCCTTGAGCTATTAATAAAACTATAACGATAGTAGAATGATTCTATTGCATAACTTCTAAAACAACTGTAGGAATAATCAAATCCTGCGAGATAAATACTTTTAAATCCTAAAAAATTCGCTACACTAACAGCAAGGGAAGAAACAGATTGGTAATTGAAACTTTTACTATCTAGAGTTTCAAGAGATTTTAACATCTTCAATAAAGGATGTCTTGTAGGATAAGTATATCTTACATCAAATAATTCAAATACTGCACTGTAAACCATTGGATTTAGAATAGCGGGGATTTTTCTTAGGAATTTTTCCACATCAAAAAAATGGAAACGAATAAAAGGTTGTGGGTCTAAACCGATTATTATATCAGGCTTTATCCCCGATAGTATAAGAGGCCTAACTGCTGCATCGACAGCAATAATAAAATAGTTAGTTCTATTGAAAGTCTTTAACCTATCTATTACCCGGTCAAGGCTCGGACCAGCAGCTGCTACTATACAGCTTCCTCTAAATCTTTTCAAACTGGTAATGCTATATGAATCCAGAATATTTTCAAGATTGTTTTTAAAGTTTAGAAGCCACCTTTTGGCAAATCTTGCTATTGTCAATCCGTCCCTTAATAGATCGGTAAGTGATCTGTTAATATCATCCTTTAGTTTACTATAGGTTTCGGGTAAAAGTCTATCCAGGACAGGATAGGAGAGGAGATTTAACCTGTCATAGAAAAGC
>QNBN01000087.1 GCA_003645695.1 Spirochaetota bacterium
AATTATTTCATTGATATTCATAGGTACAAATTGAGTGTCATCAACACGTATTCTGCTAAACTCCTGAATTCTTCTTACAGTTTCAGCTCCATCAAGAGCTGCCTTTTCAATTATCTTAATATCCCTATTAATATCTGGATTTTTACTTTTCTCCAGTATTAACTGTGCTCTTCCAAGTATAGCACCGAGAATATTATTAAAATCATGAGCAACTCCCCCTGACATTTGCCCCAGGGCTCTTAAACGCTCCATCTTAACGATCTCTTCTTCAAGCTGTTTTCGTGCTCCAATTTCATCTTTTAACTGCTGATTCCGCTGTTTTAGCTCCTCTATAAGTTTTTTTTGCTTTTCCCGTTGTTTATTTAATTCATAGACCATATGGTTAAAGGCTCTTGAAAGATCTTCAATTTCATCGCCTGTTTTAATATCAATTTTCTGTTTAAGGTCCCCCTTTGAAATTAGAACTGCAATATGGGAAAGCTTTTGAAGTGGCACAGTAATTCTGTCAGATAGAAGGTTAGCAATTAATCCGGCAAACATAATTGCAATAAGGCCTATAATTAAAAGATCCTTTCTATTTTGAGTAATTTGTTTTATTAAGTAATCCTTAGAAAATCCAATTCTTACAACACCCCATTTGGTATTCTGTATAAAAATTGGATAACTCACATCCCAAATTTTATCTGCTGTTTCTTTATAGAGATATTCCTGAACAAAAGTTGAGTTTGCTACCATAGCTCTTTTGCTAATTGGATCCGAAAGCCTTCTGCCAATAAGGTCATCCCTGGCACTATGAGCAACAACCCTACCTTCTCTATCAAGGATGATAGCATAGACAATCTCAGGCTCTTTTGCAATTTCTCCTACATTTTGTTCCAACTTGGTATAGTCATACATTAAAAAAGGTGCTTTTGATAGGGCTGCAAGGTAAAGCGCACTTGAAATAGCCCTCTTTTTACCCTGGGATAGAATCATTTTTTTGCTGTTATTTTCCACTATGATAAAAACACCAACCATCAATATGGAAATTATCAGGATCATTGAGATGAATAGTCTTCTCTTTAAACCACCTCCCCGCAGTAAAAAGAAAGCTCCTACCTTCGAAACTGTTTTTTCACTCACCTTAAAAAACCTCCAAACTATTTCTCTTTATCCAGCCAGATTCTTTTAAGAGAAAAGTAATGATCCCCCAATGCATTTCCCTCGTAATTTCTTACATAAGGCTTAAATACCCGTTCAAAGGCAAGGTAATTTAACAGGATCACCGGTGCATCATTCATAACTATATCCTGTATTTTTGAATAAAGACCAATTCTGTTTACATAGTTAGATTCTCTCTGTGCTTCAACAATTAACTCATCAACAGAAGAATTGTGATAAAAAGACCTATTCGTTGGACTTTTTGAATAGAAAAGAGAGCTTAATATATTATCCGGGTCAGGAACATCGGCAGACCAACTATACTTAAAAACAGGAAGTTTCCCCTTTGTCATAAGCTTCTTAAAGAAAGGCCACTCTGTTAGATAATTAAAGTGAACCTTCACGCCAACATTTCCAAGATATCTTTTAATTACTTTATCTTCTTCTAAAAGGGCTTTCGATTTTACACTCGACCAAAATTGCAAAACAGGTAGCCCCTTTCCTTCAGGAAAACCAGCTTTTTTAAGTAATTTTCTCGCTTCTTCTGGATTATAAGGGTAATTTGTATCATCCTCCTGATAGCCAGCCATTCCCGGCGGTAAAAATCCAACAGCCGGTATCAATCTGCCTTTTCCTATTTTTTCACTTAGGGTCTTTTTATCTATTGCATAGTTTAAAGCCTTTCGAACAAGTTTATTATTGAAGGGATAAAGCCTGTTATTCATAACAAACATCCTGATATTCAAAGAAGGTCTGTGAAGCAGAATGAATTTATCAGGATTTTCCAGTATATAATGCCTCTTGTTAATGGGCACCAGAGAATCGTCAAGTTTATCATTCTCAAACTCTTTAAACATATTATCTGCTGATGAACCTGAAAATATCATAAAATTTACTCTATCAAGGTAAGGTCTCCCCTCATGGTAATCCTTATTCGCTTTGAGTACAATTTCTTTGTCCGGGATCCAGTGATCAAAAACAAAAGGTCCGGAGCCTACAGGGTGTTTTCCAAACTCTTTACCGTATAATTCGATCTCTTCCCTGGGTACAACCGAAAAATTAACCATAGCCAGTACAGCTATAAAAGGAGGAAACGGTTGCCCAAGAGTGATTTCAAGTTTATACTTTCCCCTGGCAACCAGACCAGCAATATACGGAGCCTTTCCGTCCACAAACTCCTTAGCTCCCTTGATTCTTAATAAAAAAGATGAAGTCTCGGACTTTGAATTTATTTTTAATATTCGGGTAAAACTGTAAACAAAATCATCGGCTATAACCTCTCGGCCGTTATGAAACTTAACTCCTTTTTTTAAATAAAATACCCATTTGAGATTATCTCTGGAGGAAGTCCAGCTTTCAGCAATACATGGGATAACCATTAAATTTTCACCATATTGAACCAGACCCTCAAATATTTGTTGAGTTACAATAACCTCATATACATCGGTTATTCTTGCCGGATCAAGGGTAGCTGGTTCATGGCCTAACCCCCTTCTATATATCCCACCAAACTTTGGATTATTTACATTCTTAATTGGAGCTTCTACTTTAGAGGAAGAAAATCCAAAACAGGGTACTATAAAAAAAACCATCGCTATGCTCAAAGTAAAAAATCGTATAACCCTAAATTTAAGTTCAAACATCATCCTCTCCATTTGCTTTTTTAAAATTATAGAGTTGAGGATATATGATAGCAGAATTGCCTGCTTTATCATTAATCTTAGTGGAAAAATAGACTATTTTCAAATTTATTGTTTCATTTTTAATTGCTAAAAAGTTAAAACTTTCCATATTTTAAATAATTCTTGTATGTAGTAGAATAAAATTAAATAGCATATTGTAATTACAATTAGTATTCTTTATACTATAAAATAAACTACATACAATTATTGAGCAGAAAATCTAATGGAAAAACAAAAAAAAGATACCATTAAAATCCTTATAGTTGATGATGATAAAAGATTCAATAAGTTATGTGAAGATATTATCAAAAGTATGGGATTAAAACCAATTACAGCTTTAAATGGTTTTGAGGCCCTGGAGATCCTTGAAAAAGAGGAAATAGCCCTTTCGCTTATTGATCTTCGTATGCCCAAAATGAGCGGACTTGAACTTTTAACAAGATTAAGCCAACTAAAATATCCTCCACCGGTAATTATTATTACTGCCTATGGCTCAATTGAATCGGCAGTAGAAGCAATAAAACTCGGAGCATTAGATTATATTGTAAAACCCACAACTATTTCATGGATAAGAGAAACTGTCTACAAGGCACTTAAAAATATAAAACCACTAATAGTGGAAGAAACTGGATCCCAGGAACCAGGCCGTTTTGGAATTATAGGACAGTCAAAAGCTATGAAAGAGGTATATAAGCGAATAGATGTAATGAAAGATGAAGATGCAACTGTCATGATAATCGGTGAAAGCGGTGTAGGTAAAGAACTTGTAGCAAGAGCCATTCATTACTATGGGGCGAGAGCAACAGAACCGTTCATTCCGATAGACTGCAGCATTTTAAGCCTCAATATAGTGGAAAGTGAACTTTTTGGGCATGTTAAAGGCGCCTTTACTGATGCAAGGTACGATAGGGATGGTCTTTTAAAGTTGGCTCGCAGGGGAACGGTATTCTTCGATGAGATCACCGAAATTCCTATTCAAGCCCAATCAAAACTCTTAAGGGCAATACAGGAAAGGGAAATAAGACCTGTAGGGTCATCCAGAGTTGAAAAAATTGAAGCCCGTATCATAGCAGCAACTAATAGGAATCTTGAGGAAGCTGTAAGAGAAAAAATATTTAGAGAGGATCTTTTTTACAGGTTACATGTAATACCCATAATAGTTCCTCCCCTCAGAGATAGAAAAGAAGATATACCCCTTCTTGTAAATCATTTTATTAAAAAATACAGCACAGAGAAAAAGAGTGTATATGGAATCCTACCAGAGGCACTTGAGATTTTAAAAGAGTACAACTGGCCTGGCAATGTTAGAGAACTTGAGAACGTTATTCAAGAAGTACTCGCCTTTACTAACAGCAATCTAATTAGACCGATTGATCTCCCATTTACAATACGGAAAAAATTGGTAACCGAAAATTATGGCCCCTCATCTATGAGAACCATAAAACAAATGGAAATTGATACAATTAAAGAAGCCCTTCGATTAACAAACGGAAATAAAACTAAAGCTGCAAAGCTTCTCGGAATTGCGAAGGCCACGCTTTACGATAAGCTAAAGAGGTACAGAATAGAAACATGATCTATATCTAAAAGATTTTTACCACCAATTTTTTATACCGTTTAAAATTCGTACAGTGCGTTCAATTTTTAAACTTCTAATAGTAAAACAGCTCTGTACAAATAAAAAATTCAATTATAAAACCCCGTAATTCTTAATATATAATTAATTATAAAAAGCCATATAAACAAAATAAATAACTTATGGCATAAAATATGCTTTATCTTTAATAAAGATCGAACAAATCAAAATGGCGGAAATAATGAGAGGCCAAAATAAAACTGTAATCATTGCAATAGATAATCCAGACCAGAGGAGATGGTGTGTAGAAACATTAATAGAAAGCGGATGTAGAATATTTGAAGCTACGGAGCTAATTCATATTGCAGATTTGTTGTACCGATATAGAATAAACATTATTATATCTAACCCTGATTTAAAAAATGTACCATTGTATGAGCTATTACCGCTCCTTAAACGCTTTTACAAAGATACGAAGGTAATAATGTTTATGAAAGATTATTCCCCAGAAAAAGAGCTTATTCTGAGGCTCAACGGGGTATCAAATACAATACCCTGGCCGGTTAGCAGGGAGTTATTGGTATCTCTTGTTAATAAAGTAAATATTAAAAGTGAGGTATATGCCTTTTAAATAGTCATTGAAAAACTATTTTATAATCAATTACATGACGTATAATTATATACCTGAGTGGGGACAATAATGCTAATGTAGTTAACTATAGGGTGTTACCCTATTATAAAAATAAAAAGTTAAAGGAGTGTAAAGATGAAAAAGTTATTACTCGTTATCACAGTCGTTTTAGTATTAGCAGGTCTATTTTTTGCTTCACCATTAATGGGAAGAGATAAGAACGGTGAAAACACCTATTATGGAACAACCTATGCGAGTGAAGGTGGAGGCGGCGGTTTCTAATTAGCATTACTACGCAAAAAATATGGGGGTAATTGCTGTAATTATCCCCATATTTTTAACTTATCCAGTTAGCTCAGGCTTTTACTCCTGTTTATCGATTATACTTATTCAGGGACATAGTTTAATGCAGAGGTTTAGAAAAAGGAGATTTAAACAAAACAAAGTACATTCTAATCGATCCGGAAGATAAGCATAGGCTAATAAATAGCCTTTCAACCTCATCAAAATCTCTGGAAAACATTAAATTTCCTCTCAGTATATCAGTTGATGGATCTAATTCAATTAAGGTAAACTGCCTGATTTCACTTAACCATTAAAAAAATAGAAATGTAAAATTTGTAATCTTATTTGAAGAAATAATATACCTAAAACAGATTGAAAAACATTTGTTGCAGGACACAAGGGAAAAGAGAGATCGCCACGTCGGCCTTCCCGGCCTCCTCCCAATGACATGTCTGAGTAATGCCATTGCGAGCGAAACAACGCAATCCCTAGTTGCTGCCTCCATCGACGTCATTGCGAGCGGAGCGACGCAATCTCGGGGTTATTACATATCCTATTAAAGAGACTATCAAACCAACCATTATAAAAACAGTTCTGTGCTTAAATACCTTTCTGCAGTATCAGGAATAATAACGACAACAAGCTTTTCTTTATTTTCTCTCTTTTTTGCGACCTCAATAGAAGCCCATACAGCAGCACCCGAAGATATACCACAAAGAATTCCTTCATCTTTAGCAAGTGTTCTTGACATTTTTAAAGCATCATCATCTTCAACTCTTATAACTTCGTCAATAATCTTAGGGTTAAGAACATCCGGTATGAAACCGGCACCAATCCCCTGGATTTTATGATGTCCTGAATTGCCACCGGAAAGAACATCAGAATTAGCTGGCTCAACAGCGATGATCTTTAAATCAGGTTTGTGAGATTTTAAAATCTCTCCTGTGCCTGTTATTGTTCCCCCGGTTCCCACTCCTGCAACAAATATATCAATATTTCCTTCTGTATCATTCCATATCTCCTCAGCTGTTGTTTCCCTGTGTATTTGTGGATTAGCAGGATTTTTAAACTGCTGAGGCATAAAAGCATCAGGTTCAGTATCTAAAATATTTTTTGCCTCCTCAATTGCACCTTTCATGCCCTTTTCAGCAGGTGTTAAAACTATCTCAGCTCCAAGATGCTTCAATAATTTACGCCTTTCAATACTCATAGTTTCAGGCATGGTCAGTATTAGTTTATAACCTTTTGCTGCAGCAATTAAGGCAAGACCTATTCCGGTGTTTCCACTTGTAGGTTCAACAATGGTCATACCAGGTTTTAAATCTCCACTTCTCTCAGCAGCCCTAATCATTCCGAATGCAATTCTATCTTTAACACTGCTCCCAGGATTAAAGAATTCAAGTTTTGCCGCAATCTTAACATCATACAATTTGTTAATTTTATTTAACCATACAAGAGGTGTATTTCCTATAAGTTTAGTAATATCTTTTGCAATTCTCACCATTTCCTCCTTAAAGACAAGTATTATTAAAAATCAACCTTAGTATATAATATAGTTCATAAAATCTCGTGT
Organism: Spirochaetota bacterium; assembly: GCA_003645695.1. Lineage (GTDB taxonomy): Bacteria > Spirochaetota > B62-G9 > B62-G9 > B62-G9 > B62-G9. The sequence continues at coordinate 6,888 of QNBN01000087.1, forward strand.
AAATTAGAATACATTATCAAACCAAATAAAACAACTGAATTTTTAAAAATCTTTCAAAATCCAATCAAAAAATATTAACAAAAAATATTAACATTGAACATTTTTATATAAGCCTGCTCTCTCATAATACATAAATATTCATCCTATTTTAATTATTTTTGCATTTGTTATAAAACTCAACATTTATCTTGCTCAATTATTATATTCTCAGCATGTTATGGTTCCTTTCTTTCTTTAAGCGCTGCGTTTTTCTTGAGTATATATCCAAAATATTTTTTAAAAAAGGACTTGAGAATGTTCCACCTCTTTGGAACAAAATAATTAGTAATTTTATGACCATAGTTATATGGATTACTGTGATTTTCATTATTAAGAAATCTCCAATTGTAATTCCTAATTTCAAAATGATAATGCTAATAGCAATTACCTCGTCTTTATATCAAATCTTCCTCTATGCATTATCAAAAGGAAAGGTTGCACTCCGTTGGAACCGTTGTATTAATTTACTCTGCTCTAACGGTTACCCTGGCAATGAGATCTTTAAAAAAAATTGATCAAAAAGCATCCAGTCCTGTATGATTAACAGTAGTAGGGGTAATATTGATAGGCGTTAGCATAACATGACTAAAGTTTTAATCAAACTTTCTTGCCTGTATACTCTTTGTAAAGCGCAGGATTAAAAGCAGCTTTTCGACTAGGACAATTTTCTCTTAGACATAGCATACAGCTATCAAAATCAAATTCCGCTGGAAAATATATTCCTGAAACGGTCTTAGCAGGTTCCATAATGAAAGTCGGTAAAAGTTTAACACCTATAGCTTTTTCAACATCTCCAAGCAGGTCGAATAATTTTTTTTGTTCAGATATTGGCCAATCGTTTAATGACCCTGGGCTCATGTACGAGCCTTTTTCTATGTTAACATTTTTAAAAAGGATTTTTTCAAAACTCTCCCTGGCTTTACTTAAAATAAGTTCCTTTATGAGATCCAATATATAGGAAGAAAACATATCACCCTCATCCACATCAATCTTTTCTAACTCCTGACCTGCAGTAACAACGTATGGAAATACCTTCCCCACATTTTCCACGTTTTTTGATAAAATATGGCTCTTGAATTCAATACCATTTACTACTACCCTATTCTCTGAAATTTCATCTATATAAAATTGCTCATATACAGCTTTTGGTCTTGCAATATCAGTAGCTTTTTTTAAAACATCCTTTACAATTTCTTTTATTTGACTTGATATATGTCTCATTTTCAACTCTGTGATAACTACATCAATGGTTAATTCATAAGGTAAATTTTTTAAAACTTCCATATCTCCTCCGATTACATTTAATAAAATAAAATATGCCAAATTATATCATATAACTATACAAACTTTTACTGTAAAATAAATCCTTGAATCTCTGCAAGTCAAATAATCTTTTCGGTAAAGTTAATTTATTCTAACTTTATATTCAAATATTACAACTGTTAATAAAATATTCTATAATACAAAAGCCCAAAATACTCATGTAGAGTTTTTCTAATATCATAAAATGATAATGGACTTGGAAGAAAGCTTTCAATTGTATAACCTGCACGATTTATCTTATAATCTGTGGGGACAGGAGTAGCTTTTAAGCCTTCACTTTTACATATCCACATGGCTCTTTTCATATGATATGCAGAGGTCACCAGAAATGCATGTTTAAATCCCTGCTTTTTCATAATTTTTTTAATGTTACATATATTTTCATAGGTATTTCTGCTTGAGTTTTCAACAAGAATTTTAGTTCGAGGAACTCCAAGATCAACTAATAAATTTTTAAGCACCTCTCCTTCTGGAGTTGAATATTTTAAACCGGGTCTTTTGCCACCCGAAGTTATTATAGTCATTCCCGTTTTTTTATGTAACAAGTAAGCATAAACAACTCTTTTAGTAGCATCAGGCATGGGAGAAGCATTATTATAAAAATCAGGACTCTTTTCGTATACACCACCACCAAGTACGGCTATAGCACTAGATTTAATTGAATAATTTTTTACAATTTTATTCTTATTCGAATTTAGAAAATTATACCTTACACCATATTTTCTCGCATAATTTTCAAGCGGATTTAATAATAGATTTTTTACCGGCTCTATTGAAAATAGGTAAAGTAATAATAAATTAAATAATACAAGAATTATAAAAACCTTTTTCCTGTGGATAAAATAAAATATTACAGCAACAATAAGAAAAATAATAAACAATCCCGGAGGTAATAAAAAGCAATTAAATAATTTTGAGATAATAAGAATAAGCATTTTTATTCTAGCAGTCCTTATAGATGATTTTTTATTAAACGTTGTTAGTAATACAACATAGATATTTATTTAACTCATCGGCATTTTTTAATTTAATTTATCCATAAATAAAAAATGCAATCTCTCTTTGCAATTAACCAGGAGTGTTTCACTGACTATTATAGCCCAATGGCACCATTCTGAGTTTTGTGGTGCTTTTTTAGCTGTCATTGCGATGATGTAGTAAGGTCGATGTGACAATCCCCGTTTTAATGAAACAACACGAGATTGCTTCTCTCCGCTCAAAGGGTCGCTCCGCTCGCAATGACGTCTTCTTTATGTCATTGCGAGGAGTCTGCAAAGCCGACGTGGCAATCTATGTTTTCTATTAAACCATATTCTTTCATGTCATTTCAAACTTAACGCAGTGGAGTGCAATTTTGAGCAAAGCGACGAAATCTCTAATTATAAGGGGAAGGCAAGATTTCTCGCCTTTAGAAAGGCTCGAAATGACATATTGCTATGTTTTGAATAAATGAGTAAAACTTTTAAGAAAATCATCGTCTTATGTCATTTCGAACGCAACGCAGTGAAGCGCAATTTTGAGCAAAGCGACGAAATCTTATGTTTTTTTTTGCAATAACATCAGCGAAAGCGGATAATCCGCGATTACACCTCTATACTCAAAGGGTAGCTCTGCTCGCAATTGTAGATGTTACCTAATTCGAAGAGATTTTTTTATTACACAATGTCCATAATGTCATTCCCGTGAAAGCG
>QNBN01000088.1 GCA_003645695.1 Spirochaetota bacterium
AGGAAATCTCTTTCAATTTTAATGCCCCTTCAAGAGCAACGGGAAAATTGTAACCTCTGCCCAAATAGAGGGCATTGTTATGTGAAGACAGCTCTTTTGCGAGTTTCTTTATCTCCTCATCCCTACTTAAAACTTGTTGAACAAGTTTTGGGATTTCCTTTAAAGCTGTGACAATGGATCTACCCCTTTCAAGAGGGAGATTTTTCATGCGACCCAGCATTAAAGCAATCATGGTTAATACGAGTGCCTGGGAAGTAAAGGCTTTGGTTGATGCAACACCTATTTCAGGACCAGCATGGATATAAACGCCTGCATCGGTTTCCCTAGCTATTGTACTTCCGACAACATTGCAAATTCCAAGTACCGGTGCTCCCTTTCTTTTAGCTTCTCTGAGCGCCCCTAGAGTATCAGCAGTTTCCCCGGATTGACTGATAACAAAGACGATATCACCTTTATTTATAACCGGTGATCTGTATCGGAATTCTGATGCATATTCGACTTCAACCGGAATACCGGCGAACTCTTCAATTAGATATTCACCGATTAAACCCGCATGCCAGGAAGTACCACAGGCGGTTATTATAATACGTGATGCATTTTTGAGTGCATCGTAGTAGTCAATTAAACCGTCGAGTCTGGCTGTCCCTTCTTCGTAGTTAAGTCTTCCCCTCATAGCATTTTCAAGCGATTGTTTCTGTTCATGGATCTCTTTTAACATGAAGTGATCATATCCACCTTTTTCGATCATTTCAAGATTCCATGAGATTTGCTGCACCTGTTTGGGAATTTCAATGTTTGTCGAGTTCATTACATGATAATTATCCCTGGAAATTTCTGCTATCTCTCCATCTTCAAGATATATTATCTCCCTTGTATACCTTAAAACAGCGGCTACATCGGATGCTACTATAAACTCATCCTTTCCTTTGCCTATAACAATTGGACTTCCCTTTCTTGCTATAAATAAGGAATCAGGATAGTCTTGGTGAATAATTGCAAGACCGTAGGTTCCCTGAACCTCTGATAGTGCCTGGAACAAAACATTGATAAATGGACTGTCTGGGTTTTCCCGCTGTGTTTCTCCTATTAAATGGATTATTACTTCTGTATCTGTGTCACTTACAAACTTATGGCCCTGTTCTTTTAGAAACTGTCTCAAAGCGAGATAGTTTTCAACAATTCCGTTATGAACAAGGGCGATTTTTCCGTTACAGTCTATGTGAGGATGGGCATTAACGCTGTTTGGTTCACCGTGTGTTGCCCATCGAGTATGGGCAATACCAAGTGTTCCTTTGTAATCTCTATTGTTCACAATATTGGCGAGTTCTGATACCTTTCCTTTTGTTTTTGCAACCTCTATCTTCTGGTTCTCTAAAACAGCAAGGCCTGCAGAATCGTATCCTCTGTATTCCAGCCTTTTAAGGCCATCCAATAATACAGGTACAGCTATCCTCTTACCAATATATCCGACAATCCCACACATAAAAACCTCTCTCTAGGGTTTAATTATCTTTATTATCGGCAGAGTTATTTTTTTCTCCAGATTCTTTAGTACTATCTACTACCTGTCCCGTTGGTGCCGTTGATACTTCTGAAATATCATGTAGCAGACCTCTAGTTAAGAAAGCAGCTCCGATCACCAACAGCCCTACGGCAACTACCACACCAAAAGGAGAATTTGCCATGTAGAATATCCACACTAGAAGAGAAGCTGATATAGCGATGGAAGAAATAATCAATGTGATTTTCTTTTTTTTACCGAAGAAGTAGACCGCAAGCAATGCAAATCCAAAGGAAAGCAGAAAACCAGGCCAAACGATATTAATATTGTCGAATGAGGTAAAGGTTAGCACAAATAGAGGAATAGCTGATATTGCAAGAAAACTTGATATAAACAAAAAGAATGTTTTTTCCTTTTTTCTTTTAGTTGAAAAATAGAAGATGTAAAAGAAGAGGCCAATCAATAGTAATATTGATGGCCAGAGTTTGTTGAATTCTGCTTTATTGCTTTTTAGATTAAAGTATATTTCAACTATACCAACGATAATTATCAATATACCAATAAGCAGTTGTTTAGTTTTTGTTTTCATCTTTTCCCCCTTGATTTTCATGATTTTATTCATTAAAAAATGGCTTTTTGTGCTATAATTTAGGTTTTAATTCGAATCACAAAATATTTATGGATACTTAACTCTAATTTTTTATAGGTATATAGCGAATAGGCAAATAATAATATTATTATTATTATCCCAGGTTTACTTGCCTATTAATCAGAATCATTTCTGTTTGGTAATAATTGATCTTTTTAGTTTTTCCACATCGCCCTTTGTTACTTTTAAAGATACAAAAAATCCCATCAATTTTAAAAAATAATATATTGTTGTATAAGCATCAATTAGCTCTTTTATGAATTGAGTATTACTAACATTTCTGATCTTCTTTATATTTGATACGACTTCAGGTCTATTTTTTTTATAATCCTCGATTATAATTTTTATAGATTTTGCAAGATCTTTGATATTAACCAGAGACTCGGAGATAATTAACAGAGCACGTTTATTAACATCCTCTATTGTCCTTTCTAGAACGAACTTAGCGTTTTTATCCTTTTTAAGATTCCCAATAAGCCTGTTGATTGTTTTCCCAGTATTACCCTCAACATCTAAATCATCATCAAATTCTTCGATTATATTCAAAAGGTTATTAAGATAGTAATAACTGTTTGATAATAAGTTTAGCAAACCTTTATTAACAAATATGCCTTCTACAATCAATTCATTTATGAGTTTACTTATCACTGGTTTATACTTATCGGTTATAAATGCTTTAAGATAGTTTAAAGCTTCAACATACTTAAATTTTGATACCCCGAGAGCTTCAAGCTGGTTGTTTTTTAGCTCGCTATAATTTTTTATTCTTCCTACTACATCGCCATCATAAATTTTCGAAATTAAGTCTTTGATACTATCTTCAATAATCTTCTTCTTAAATCTCGATAGCGTAGAAAATACAAGACCTCTGATTTTAAAAACAAATGTAGAAAATATATCGATTATGGCCGGAGTTTGAAAGATAGGTGATGTCAGCTTTTTATCGATTGCTTTTAAAATCAAAACAAGGTATTCGTTCTTTTTAATAGTTGAAATTAGATCTTTTAGCCTTGAGTAATGCTTTTCATCCAGTGGTGTAAATCCCTTTATTTTCGCGGCTCTTTCCATGCCAATATCCAGAAGTTTCCCTTCATCAAAGTTTATAAGGGATTGTTGTAAACTATAGATATCATTTCTGAGCAATGGACCGTCTGCAGGTGAAAAAGAGGGTTTTTTGAGAAATTGTGCATCCTCGAAGTTAGGGTCAAACTCCCTCAAGAGAATATAAAAATCATAGTAAACAAACCTTGCAAAGTATAAGAGATTAGAAAAACTGCGGTTTATTTCTGTGATTTTTTCCTTGTCAAAATTGTCAAGATACTCGGTAATGATTTTTTCAAAATAACTCGTAGCTTTTTTAATATCCATACCCATTTGTGAAATGGTTTTTTTTATTTCATCTTCAGAGCTGATTTTTTTATATAGTTCTAGAGTTTTTTCATCATGGAATGACAAAATATAGCTTTCCTCAAAAGAGGGCGTGAATCTCTTTTTTTCCTTGTCCAGTTGAAAATAGTTCCTTAAAGGGTAGGTCAGCTTATAGATTTCAAAGATAATTTTAGCTATATGGGTTGATATAGTATCCTGTTTAAGCTTGTACAGGTCAATTTTTGCTCTTGATAGTTCTTTTTTAAGCTCCTTATATATTCTTCTTTTAGGATTTGTAAGATTTTTTAGAATTCTTATAAAAAAACCCTCATTAACTGTGTTGGTATTCTGGTTTTCCTTTTTATTAACTTTTGTATTCATTAAATGAACCCATTTTAAGAAGATAGAGTACTATCATCACGAACAATAATCCATTAAGGCAAAAAATCCAAATTCTTAATATTTTAAAGATCTCTTTCCTTTACTCGAAATTAAAAAGATTTTTAACTAAGTTTAGCTTTACTTAAAAGTAAAAAGTATTAAAGCAAGTTAATTAAATATTTTCTAAATAATTACTACTTTAACTCTTAGTTGTTTTATAAGAAAAAATGCATAGGTTTTTAATTTTACCTTATCCAGTTCTATCCCAACAATTTCATTATTATTTATTTCACTGGATAATACAAATGGGATTCCAACGGCTTTTACAACATGACCGGTTCCTGAACAAAGATTGCACCTGTACCCGCTCCCACTACAAACTGGGCATATTACTCTGGCTGGTACATCTATAAGAATGGTCGGATTGTATTTTAACTCTTCGGATTTGACGTAAACTTTTACATCATAGCCCTTTGTGTTGTAAACTCCCGTTCTTCTTTTCGATTTACCCCTGTTGAATATTCCAAGTTTTACTACGTCTTTTAATGACATAGCAAACTCCACCCTGTTTTTAGGGAGAATAATGCGAGGTAGTTCTTTTTTATGCTGCTTTTCATACAGAAGATATTTATAGGCTTTTAGTATTCCCAAAAATTTGCTGTTATCTTTTGAAATATCCGGGTGATAGATTTTTGCAAGTCGATGAAATGCCTTTTTAATAGTTTTTATATCCGCATTTTCATCTACCTCAAGCAAATCGTAGTAGCTTTTTGTTGTCATGGTTATAAACTACTCCCATTCAATTGTTCCCGGTGGTTTTGATGTGATATCATAAACCACTCTGTTTATACCGTTTACCTCGCTCGTAATTCTTGAAGAAATTCTCTCCAGTATTTCATGGGGGATTTTGTACCAATCGGCTGTCATCCCATCAATAGATGTCACAGCCCTTACAACACAAACTTTTTCGTATGTTCTTTCATCTCCCATAACCCCGACGCTTTTGAGGGGTAGAAGTACTCCAAATGCCTGCCATATTTTATTATACAACCCACCCTTTTTAATTTCATCAATAATTATGGCATCCGCTTCTCTTAAGAGGGATAATTTTACCTCTGTAATATCACCCAAAACTCTTACCGCTAATCCAGGGCCCGGGAATGGATGTCTTTCAAGGATTATTTTTGGAATGCCCAGGATCTTTCCGATTTCTCTCACCTCATCTTTAAACAGTTCTCTCAAAGGTTCTATGAGTTGTAATTTCATCTTTTCGGGAAGCCCACCGACATTATGATGGCTCTTGATTTTGGCAGATGGTCCTTTAAAAGAGGTAGATTCGATTACATCAGGGTAGAGAGTCCCCTGGGCCAGGTACTTTATGTCTCCCAATTCCTTTGCTTTTTCCTCGAATATTTTTATAAACTCATTTCCTATAATCTTCCTTTTTTCCTCAGGATCATCAACATTTTTAAGCTTTGTTAAAAATCTTTTCCTTGCGTCTACATATATTAGATCAAAATTAAACCCTGCTTTAAAAGTATCCAGTATCTCTTCGACTTCTCCTTTTCTTAATAATCCATTGTTTATAAAAACAGCCTTTGTATTTTTCCCGATGGCTTTTCCAAGAAGAGTTGCAACAACAGATGAATCAATACCACCGGATAGAGCACAAATTATTTTATTGTTTCCCACAGTATCTCTTATTTTTTTTATTTCAGTCTCTACAAAGGAGTTCATATTCCAATCTCTACTAAAACCGCATAATTCAAGGAAATTATTTAATATCTCTTTCCCCTGTGGAGTATGGGAAACTTCTGGATGAAACTGTACACCAAATACTGTTCTACTTTTATTTGCTACTGTTGCAAATGGACTATTTTTTGTGTGTGCAATAACTTCAAATCCTGGTGGAAGATGTTCAACCCTGTCACCGTGGCTCATCCATACCTGAATTTTATCATCTAATTTAAATCCTTTAAAAAGGTCTCTATTATCATCTATTATTAGAAAGGTTTTTCCATACTCCCTTTTTTCAGAAGGTAAAACCAAACCACCAAAATGTTGTGATATCAGCTGCAAACCGTAGCAAATTCCAAGAATTGGTATCCCTAAATTAAATATTTCAGGGTCTGGTTTGTAAGCATCCAGTGAATATACCGACTTCGGACCACCGGAAAGAATAATCCCCCTGGGGTTGAACCTTTTTATTTTTTCAATAGAGATATTGTATGGGACTATCTCTGAATATACGTTAAGTTCTCTTATTTTTCTTGCTATTAATTGTGTGTATTGAGAGCCGAAATCTAGAATAAGCAATTTCTCAAAATCTTTTTCCATAAACACGTCCTATTTATAAAATAAGTATACACTATTGTGAATTTATTTTCGACTTTTATATAGTATTAAAATAATTTAGAATTCTGTAAGGATAAAGAAAATGTTAAGGATTAAAAAGTATGAAACAAAATAAACCTTACTATAGAAGCTTCTCAAGCTATCTTAAGGAAAAGTTTGGATGCAAGGTTTTCAGAGTTTCGCTTGATGCTGGTTTTACGTGTCCGAATAGGGATGGTACTCTTGGATATGGGGGATGTGCGTATTGTTCTCCAGAGGGCTCATGGAATAGAGAAATATCCAGATTAAAGCTGAATGAACAGGTAGAAAAGGGTATAGAGAGAGCAGAAAAAAGGTATGGGGCTCAAAAATTTATTGCTTACTTCCAGGCATTTACTAACACCTATGCGCCTGTAAGTGAACTAAAAGAGATTTATGACAGGGTGTTGTCCATGAGTGATAGATTCGTAGGTCTTGCTATTGGTACAAGGCCTGATTGTATTGACGATGAGAAGCTAAAGATGATCTCAGAATACAAAACTATGGGATATGATGTATGGATAGAGTACGGTCTTCAGAGCTCTAATGAAAAAACTCTCGAGCTTATAAATAGAAAGCATGGCATAAAGGTGTTTGACGAAGCTGTATTGCTTACAAAAAAGTACGAGATAAATGTAGCTGTTCATGTTATAATAGGTTTGCCGGGCGAGGGGATGGAGGATGTGCACAATACTGCTAATTATGTTGCTGATCTTCCGATTGATGGAGTGAAGCTCCACAATCTGAATATTGTTAAGAATACCTTGATGGCAAAGTGGTACAGGGAAAGGAGAATAACAGTTTTGTCATTGGATGAGTATGCCAATCTTGCTGTTGATTTTCTGGAAAGAATAAAAGCTGATATTATAGTACAAAGGCTGGTTGCAGAAAGCAGCAGGGATTCACTGATTGCACCAAAATGGAGCTTGGATAAATCTGCAGTGATTAACTATATAAATAAAATCTTCTCAGAAAGAAATAGCTATCAGGGAAGGTTGTATAAACAAAGAGGTGATGAGATGTGAAGATTCACTGTCTCTATAGAGATTTTTTTCTATTCTTAAAAGCATTGGAGATCGAAGAAAACCGATGGCATTGTTTTAATGAATATTACTTTTCAAAATATAGAGATTTTTTATCAGCCGTTTGGTACAAATTGCAGGGATATACCAAAAAAAATATAAAAGAGAGGGTTTTTGCAATCAAAAGGTCGGATTACTCAGATCTTGAAGCTGAGCTTAAACTGTATGATATAGAGGATAATAGCCGTAGAATAATAAACAAATGCAGAGAGATCCTTTACTATCCTGAAATATGTAACATCTACCTATTCATTGGGTTCTTCAGTCCTGATGCTTTTGTATTTAGATTTAAGGATAATTTTGTTATAGCTGTTGGCCTGGAAAGGTTTCATAATTTTAAAAATTATCCGATTCTATTAGCCCATGAATATTGTCATTATATACAGAATATGATTAATGCAGACACCAGTGGAAAAGTAAAGGACAGAATAATAAGAGAGGGAATATCGGTATGTTTTTCGGAAGCTGTTTACTCTGGAAAAGAGCCCTGGGAATATCTTTTTATAAAAAGGGAGAACTACTATCAGCTTGAAGAAAAATACCAGTATTATCTTGAACTATTGGAAAAAGGGGATTTTGAGGATACGGATATTTTTCATGGATTTATTGATAATCAGGACAATTCTGTATATCCTAGAGCAGGCTACTTCATTGGTTATAAAATTGTAAAAAACTACATAGAAAGGGATTCTGGAAAGAACCTTTCAAAAAAAATTGACTTTATGAAATTGATTAGAGAAAAAAATCTCCTATTTAAGACTTATTAAAATTGTATTTATGTATTGGCGGAAAAACATTAATATATTATGTTATATCGAAATTCTTAAATAAGGGTGGAATAGATGAGTAGAACATTAAAGATTTTGGTGGTTTTGATAGCAATGCTGGTTTTATCCTCGTTTTTGTTTTCTGTGGCTTTGTTTGCAGAGGTTGATTATTTCAAAACTCTGGGTATCCAGAAACCATCAAAAGAGATTGAAGCGGTAGATTTTTCTGTAGTTTCTATGGATGGGCAGGAAGTAAATCTTAAAGATTTTAAAGGTAAGGTTATTTTTCTTAACTTCTGGGCAACCTGGTGTGGACCATGTAAGATGGAGGTTAAGGATATTGACAATATGTATAAAAAGCTCAAGAATAAAGATTTTGCTGTACTTGCGGTGGATGTTCAGGAAGATTCTAAAAAGATAAAATCCTTTATGAAAGAGCAAGACCTTAGTTTTCCCGTTTATATCGATAAAGATGGTAAAATATCGTATCAGTACGGAGTTCGCGGGATACCAACTACATATATAATTGGTAAGGATTGGAAGATTGTTGGAAGGGCCGTGGGGCCAAGACCATGGGGCAGCGAGGATTCTATCAAGTTTATGGAAAACTTGATTAAAAAGTAGGCTTGATGATTTGTAGAAGCAAAAATCACATCAGCATGCAGAATTCCTGAGTATTTTAACAAGCTATATGTCATTCAACCTCATAGTATCAATAGAATATGGTTATTGAACGTGGAATAATATTGGAGTGAGAGAAATCACATAAGATGGATGTAAATTGGATTTTTTTTGATATAGGAAATGTTCTTTGCTACCTTGATTTTGAATCGGTTTGGAACGGATTTATTACTGAATGCGGATCGCCGCTAGATAAAATCCAAAATGCCCTATATGATGAATATCTTTTTAATGGATTTGAGTGCGGTAGATTAAGCCCTGAAAATTACTATAGTGGCGTAATGAAGAAAATAGGCTGTAGTCTGAGCTACGAGCGGTTTGTTGAAATATGGAACTCAATCGTTATTAAAAATGATAGGATGTTTAACTTTGTAAAAAGTTTAAAAGATCACTTTAAAATTCTTATTCTCTCAAATACAAATGTTCTAAATGCATCTGTGATAGATAAAGATATCAGAGAGATATCTGATAAGGTTGTTTATTCCTACGAAGTCGGGTATATGAAACCAGATCCCGAAATTTTCAGAATAGCACTACACAGAGCTGATGAACCCCCTGAAAATGTTCTATTTGTTGATGACCTGATTGAAAACATCCTTTCAGCAAAGCATATTGGGCTCAAAACATACCTGTTTGATAACTATGATAGTTTTAAGAAGTATATAGAAGAACTGTTTTAATGATTTCTAAATGTATTAAAGCTGATTACCCTGTGTTTTTTCTCTTGGATTTAAAAGTATATCGTTTTTAAATAAATAGCCTTTTAATTATATTCCTCTTAAACACCATTACCTTTTTGCTAAACTTATTTTAGGTAATCTATAAAAATTGATTAACCATTGAATAAAAATATTTAATTTGATTTAAACTGGTCAAATTACTCAAATTATATACATTTCAGTATAGTACAAAATAAAACATATTTTAAAAGTTAATGGAGGGCATAATGGCGGAGGTAATACCAAGATGGGAATGGAGGCATTTTGCAGATAGTATTAAACTTGCGATTAATCTTAATGATTATGAAAAAACAAGGCATGTAGAGAGCAGTGAGTTCTATGTATTATCTAAGGTCTGTGACGAAAACCCGAAAGTA
>QNBN01000089.1 GCA_003645695.1 Spirochaetota bacterium
TGCATTTTTTTAAAAAACAAAAATAATATCTACCATTTTTACATCTTTCACATGGTTTTCCATCAGCTAACATCGAATACGAAGGGCAGACCAATTTATAATCTCGCATAGTCATCACCATAGGAATTCTAAATTTGCAAAAAACATCCAGTATTGAAGGAGAAATTTGATGAGCAAAGTTGTTAAGATGTACCACGTCAGGCTTAACTATCTTTATTAATTGAGCAATTTTATGCTTAGCCTCTAAAGAATACATAAGATTAAAGACACTGGCTAACTTTATTCTTAAAGATAAATTACCTTCGTAATTTATCTCCTCTACAAAATATTCATCGAAAAGAAAAGGAGGATTATTCGGACTTTTCATCCCCCAAAAAAATACTATGTGTCCTTTATTCTGCAAAAGCTTCCCTGTCTCAATAGTACTTATTGCGTCACCTCCTTTTGGATATAAAAATTTGTTTATCAGTAATATCTTCATTATTAAAATTTATATCTTTTAGATAAGCTTCTTACTAATATTACTCTACCTGAAAAGCTATGTAGAAATCATATTGAATACCTTTTCATATTCAGCAACCATCTTATCTATCCCAAAGTGCCTAATACACTTCCATCCCTCCATCCTAAATCTCTCCCTAAGATTCTCATCGTTAAGCAACTGGATAATTGCCTGAGCCATAGCATTAACATCATCAGGTGGTACAAGCATACCATTAACCCCATCCACAATAATTTCGTTTGGCCCATCTGGACAATTAGTAGAAATAACAGGTACACCACATGCCATAGCCTCTAAGATAACATTAGGAAAGCCCTCATATCTCGATGGTAAAACAAACACGTCTGCAATTTTTATATATTTATATATATCTTTCTGGAAACCGAGAAATAAAACTTTATCTTCCATTCCCAATCGGCAAACTGACTTTCTCAAATTAGCTTCCTCTGGCCCCTCTCCCAATATCAACACTCTTATGTCCATTTTCTTCAGCACTATATAAACCGCTTTTATTAATAACTCGTGATTTTTCTGCCAAGTTAATCGACCGCAAGATACAATTATGGGCACTCTCCCTATATTTTTCAACACTAGACTCTCTCCGCTACCTGCATTTTGTTCAATTGGATAAGCTATCCCATTATAAATAACGTTTATTTTACCATAAGGTAACCCCAATAACTCTGCCAATTTCTGTGCACTTCCTTTAGACACAGCGATTATTCTATCAGCGTATCGATATAAACTTTGCATTAACAACTTCTTAACTTTCCAAAATTTTTGAACTTTCAACTCCGAGTTTATACTTACCCTTTCATTTATTATAACTTTTGGTTTGGTATAAGATAAAAGTTTTGCCAGAAGGACAACTAAGTTTGTATATAACAAAAAACTAATCACCACATCTGGTTTTACATCAGGAAATACTCTATAGGCTAGAGAGAATACCAACTTTAGAAAGTCAAATTTGTTTTTTTTATTTAAATTATAAACTACTATGTTTTCTGGTAAGTCTACCAAATATATACCTTTATATTCAAATAATGCAAGATAAAGGGCAAACTTCTTTCTATTCAAATAATTTAAAAGATTCAGAACAACTTTCTCTGTACCCCCTCCACAAAGAGATGGTAAAACAAAAAGTATTTTTTTCATAATCCATTTTCTTTAAACCAAATTGCAAATACCAAAAGACTATAGAGTCTATCACTATGATCGACCCCTTTACGATGTTCATTTAACAATTTTTCAATAAAATTATTATTGAAAAAAGGACAATTATTTTCTTTTAAAACACTCTGAAGGAATTTATAAAATATTCCTCTAAACCACTCTTCTACCGGCACCCTAAACCCCCATTTCCTATTCAAATTAAAACTGGCGGGTAGAATTTTTTTCGCCAGTTTTTGTAATAAATATTTTCTCGTTAGTCCCTTTATTTTTAAATTCCCTGGAATCTTTTTAAAAGAAAATTCTATCAATCTATAGTCTAAGAATGGACACCGAACCTCAAGAGAAACTTTCATACTTGTCCTATCTACTTTTACTAATAAATCATCTGGCAAATAAGTTAAGAAATCTGTTATCTCCAACTTATTAACAAAATCATTCTTCGAATTTCTCAAAATACCATAATACATCATCTCTGGGAGATAGTAACTATCTTTCAACTCTTCCATCACTTCTTGAGTAAAGAGTTGTTCTCTATCTTTACTGTTAAAATAAGAGTGTGATCTCCGTTCAATAAAGGTTTGATAAATATCATATTGCAATCTTTTAAGGTGTCTCCTCCAAGAGAACCGAGTGGGTAAAAGATCAGCTATTTTACCAATATTTTTTCTTAAAAGAAATGGAATTTTACGGATAAGACGATAATCCCAAAAGGTAGCCCAATATGCTGAATACCCACCAAACAATTCATCCCCTCCATCCCCAGATAAAGCAACCTTTACAAATTCCTTTGTAAGTTTGGCTACAAAATAAGTAGGAATCATTGAAGAATCCGCAAAGGGTTCATCGAAATGCTTTACTAATTCCGGTAAAATATCCAAAGCATCTGGTTTAACTATCGACTCTGTATGATAGGTGTCAAAATAATTGGCTATAGTTTTTGCATAAAATAACTCGTTATACTTCCCCTCCTCAAATCCGACACTAAAAGTCTTTATCGAACCAGCAGCAACTCTATTCATCATAGCTACAATCAAACTCGAGTCTACCCCCCCACTTAAAAAAGCTCCTAAGGGGACATCACTTATTAATCGCAATCTAACCGCATCTTCGAGAAGAAATTCTAACTCTTCAAGTAATCCCTCAAGTTTATAGCTTTTTCCATCTCTTTCTGGTATACTCCAATATCTCCATATTCTACATTTTTTATTTCTCAAGTCATAAAGCATCGCATGTGCAGGAGGAAGTTTCTTAACATGTTTAAATATAGTAAAATTGAAAGGAATATATCCAAAAGTAAAATAGAAATTTACTCCATTAAAATCAATATCTCGCGGCAAGTTACAATACTGTAGGATTGCTTTTATCTCTGAAGAGAATATAAATTTCCCATTGTACTCAGCATAATACAAAGGTTTCTTCCCTACCCTATCACGGGCTAAGAAAAATTGCTCTCTGCTCTTATCATAAATGCCAAAACTAAACATTCCATTAAATTTAGATAAACAATCGGTCCCCCATTCCTTATACGCATAAAGAATAACCTCTGTATCTGATGTGCTTTTGAATTTATATCCTTTCTTTTCCAATTCTAATTTGATTGACTTGAAATTATAAACTTCACCATTATACACAATCCAAATATCCCCCTCTAAATCACTCATCGGTTGGCGGGCTTGTGCGGACAAATCTATTATGGATAACCTAGTATGGGCTAACCCAATCTTCCCATCAGAACTTATCCAAAGCCCAGTATCATCAGGACCTCGATGGAGAAGTGTGTTCTGTCCTCTCTTTAGAAGTTCTTCCTTTATAGGATCGCCACTAGAATGAAACACCCCTAAAATCCCACACATAAAAAAAAAGTCTTCATAGCCAAACGATATGAGCTATTCTTGTATAACTTTATGTGTTTATGTCGATTTGATGGCACTATCATACCAAAGCCTATAAATCATAGCGGAGTAAAAAAAGTATATAAAAGACGGCGAATCATATCTCCACACTAAAATATAAAATGTACCAATAAAACCGTAAAAAAACCACATCCCTACAACTGCGGGGACAAACATCCGTAAATTTTCTTCTCTCAAAATATTGTTTACTTTAATAAATACAGACAGCATATTAAACAGAAGCCAATAAAATGCCGCCATCCCTAGAAGCCCAGTATCTGCCAATACCCCTATCATCTGATTCATTGCATTTACCTTATAATTATAAATCTTTCCTTTTTCCTTCCAAAAACTACCTTTAAAAGACGAACCTGGCCCCATGCCAAAAATTTTATTTATCAGAGGAGGATCGATTACAACAAAGAAATCATAAATGCCCCTAATACGATCCATGCCACGGAAGTATAATATACTTCTAAAAATCCTGCCAACTTTCTTTAGTGCCTTCTTAAATACTAGGAATCTATCTACTACTTTCTTTCTTACTCCCTCTGACTTTTTGCTCAATATTAGTGTTTGCTCTTCAGCTAAAATTTTACTTTTCTGAGTCTCTCTTTCTAAATCAACTATCTGAGCAAAATATTTAGGAATAACCTCTTCCCGCTTATTTTTATCAACTATAGTGGCAAAGAAATCATATTTCTGAGGATAAACTATCCGCCATAACTTTAAAGTGATGGTAGCGAAAACGAGTATTAAAAAGAAAACGATGCTCGCTCTTACTAATTTTTGCTTTGTATAGCGTCTCATCTCAAAGATAGCAACCATTAAGGCTACAGGGAAAACAGCAAAATAAAACGCTCTAATTTCTCCTAACAAAGCGAACATAAAAAACGCACCTATAAATACGAAATGAAAGAGTTTAATTTTCTTAATAATCCCATAGGCTACTAAGATAGCTGTAAAATATATACTATAAACCCCCAAATCCATAGTCCCCCACCGTCCTAACGTCCAAGAGATATCGTCTCCTTTAACACCCAAAAATATAAATCGACATAAACATTCTGGAATCTGCAAAAACAAAAGTGTTCCAAAAATGCGAGTAAATACATATAGAATATCTTTAGGTAAATCCATATTAACCAAAATAATAAATAAAGCGGGGTATCTCAAATACAGTAAAGATGCCCCTAGCATCTTACTAAATGAAGTTCTGTTTATCAGACAGGAGATAACTAATATTAAAAAGAAACTGCTCATCGGCAAAATTATATTTGTCAAATTCAATTTTCTCCTCTGCAAGATGTTTACGAGAAGTTGAATCCCCCCCCAAACAGGTATAATTATAAGGGTAATCCATCTTAATATGATATACTTTTCAAACCACCCTCCGAGTGCTGTTTGTCGAGGAACGTACCATACAAGAAGTAAAAATATTATTGGAAACCACTTATAAAAGGATTGAAGTAAATAACTAGTTTTCATTTACAGTGCCCTCCCTCCGATGTAATCTTTGCCTGTCAATCAAATTCTCATATACTTCCACATACTTGCTTGTTATCCTATCCCAGGACAATTGCCGAGCCTTAAGCACATTCCTTTTCTTTATAGTAGCGTATAAATTACTATTACACAACAATTCCTTTATTTTAGAAGCATAAATATCAATATCTCCTCTTGGTATAAGAAATCCATTTTCTCTATCCTTAACAACATCTCGCACACCTTCCACATCAAACGCCACAATAGGCAAGCCAGCAGCCATCGCTTCGATTAAAACTATACCAAATGTTTCTATAAAAGAAGTGAAAACAAAAACATCTGCGTTAAGATAAAATGCAATTAGATTTTCATCGGGAAATTCACTGAAACTATTTCGGTTATTATTAAAAATTTTTGGAGCAGTATCTAAAAAAATTAATCTATTCTTTATATAAGACGATAAATTTTGATAATTGACTTTACTTACCCCTTTCCCCACAACTATCCAAACAAAGTTTTTGCACTCTTTAAATAAACTTTCAGCAATATTTGGAATAAGCGTATACCCTTTTTTAGGATGATTTCGCCCCACAGTTAATAGAATTTTCACATTTTGAGGGAGTCTAAAATAGTTAAGAATAACCTCGCGGGGATACTTTTTTCGCTCCGTAAATCTTTCAATATCCACTCCGTTAGGAATTTCTACTATTTTTTCTAAAGGAATACCCAACTTTAAATACTCATTCTTAACCGTTTTACTAATCGCTACTAAAACATCAAATAATGGATACTTTTCTCTAATCAACTTATCTACCCTCGGATCCAGTCTATATCCATATCTAATTTCACCATCAAACATCTGAATATCTTCTCCACTGCATCTTAATACACACGGTATTTTATTCTTCAACAAGAACTCTATTAAACCTATTCCTAAAGGATATCCTATATTAATCTGCCACATATCAAACTTATATTTCTTCTGAAGAGCAGAAGCATACTGTTTTAATAATAAAGAACCTAAACGAACATTTTTATACATCACCTTCAAGAATATCGGGCTCATCTGAATTATAAAATAGCGGAATTTTAAAGAAGACACCGAAGATGGTGTTATAACAAATACTTTGTGTCCTCTTTCAGAAAGACGAGTAGCAACGTGGTGAATACACACCTGCGCTCCACCTATGTTAGGAAAATAATCAGAAATAACCTGGGCGATTCTCATCTTATTAGCCGACTTTTATAGAACTCAATGGATGTAGTAATTTATTTTTGATTTGTTCTTTAGTAAGATTTCTTATCTTAAGTAACATTTTTCTAAATGTCAATCTCTCGCTGATCTCCGTAGTTAACCTTAACAGTTTGTCTAGCAATCTCTGGTAATCCTCTTTGGTAATATTTTCAAGGAAAAAGTTGTTAGTACTATGGTGTCCAATATAATCATAAACTTTAAATCCTCCACTTATATCCAATAAATTTTTTTCTATCACATAATTGTATAGTTCTGTACCAGGATAGGGAGTAAATGTACATAAATTCACCGAGTCTGGCGAAATTTCTCTAATAAACTCTATAGTATCCTCAATATCCTTCCGAGTTTCATAAGGAATGCCTATCATAAAAAATGTATGTAACCAAAAACCCTTTCCTTTATTAATTTACTTACCTTCCTAACTTGATCCTTGGTGATATTTTTTTTAATTAATCTTAAAACTCTCTCGCTCCCGCTTTCTACCCCTATTTCTATCCTAATACACCCTGCTTTTTTCAACCAATAAAGTAGTTCCTCATCTATACAATTAACATTTGTTAAACAATTCCATTTAAATCTTCTTGAACCATACTTTTTATAAATCAATTTATAGAAGTTAATTATATTATCTCTCTTAATAGTATAAGTATCATCCCAGAAACCAAAAGCATCTATGTTGAAGTTATCTACCAAATAATCTATCTCTTTAATTAAATTCTCTGCAGATCGAAACCGTACTATCTTATTCCAAATAGGAATAGAAGCACAAAATGCATAATTAAACGGGCACCCTCGACTAGCCACCATTAAACCTAACTTTGAGCGTCTGTAGCGATGCCAATTATAAAGTAACTTGCGCTCTGGGATGGGTAGATTATCCAAATTATCTATCCTCCCCCGAGTCCCTGTAAATATAAACTTCCCATCTTCTTTATAAATAATTCCTTTTATAGACTTCCAATTACCTTTGGGATATTCGTTAGCGAATTCAAGAATTGTCTCTTCTGCTTCTCCGACAAAAAACGCTTCCGCTTCGTGTAATTCACCTACAATCCCTTTTTCTTTTAGGATAGTTATATGTGGGCCACCCAAAATAATCTTTGCTTCAGGTAAAGTTTCTCTAACGATTCTAATCACCTTATTGTAAGAAGAAATCGCAGGGGTAAACACACCTATCCCCACAAAATTTGGCTTATAATCTAATAAAACCGCTTTCAACTCTTTCCAAACTGAGTGAGTATCATTATTAAGGTTCGCTATATATTTATTATGAGTGTATGCTCTATTAAAGTTATTGTAACTTATATTTCCCAACTCAAAACAACCATCCGCATCATATACCATTGCTTGGTACCTATATTTAGAAAGAACCGTAGCTAAATAAAGTAAGCCTAAAGGAACACTCTGCAGGCTTAAGTCTTTCAACCGCTCATAAGGGAGAGAAATAAATAAAAATTTTTTTTGCATATATTTACTTCTTGGCTATAAGATAAAACAGCCTATCTATCCCTAAACCGCTTAGCAACGCAAACAGCCAGAAAAATGTAAGTTTATAACGAGGATCTAAAACAGGTCCTATGCTTAAACTGAATAAGCCTAATGTAATAATAATTATCCAAAATATCTCGGTGTTCAGACGAAATAAATAGATAGCTCCTACACCAGCCCCAAAAAAAAGGCAAAAATTTAGTATGCTTATTATTATGACAAATAAAAGACCGGCTATGCTCTTCTTATTATATATTAACCTTAAACCATTAATCAAACCTTTTTCTCGTAGTAAATTCATAAATTCTCCTACAGATAACGTTGTTACTGAAGCATATTTTTCTCCAAAAATTAATTGAATATAGCGAGAGGTAGATGGCAAAATATATACAAGAAAGGCATCCCTTACTGTTAATTTTCCCCATAGTAACCAGTTCCCTAAAATTATCTCTTTATATATCTTATAACGTTTATATGCACGGTTCCAAATATTTCTTATGGTACTACGTTTTTTTTCTATCTTTTTTAGCTGTTGATTAATCATAAAATCAGCGTCTTTCTCAGAAACATGTAATTTCTCTACTAATATCTCTTTAGCATGGGTACGTAAATGTTCATATATATGATACGAAAAGGATAAATGTCCAAAATATTTGTAATTTCTTGCCATCCAAGGCAAAATACTGATAAAACATACTAACCAAAGCAAACCGACTCCTTTTAGTTTTTCTTTCAATTTAATCTCTTTGAGGATAAATATTAAAATGCTCCACACCAATATTATAAATCTTGCCCCTGGCTTAAAATAAATTCCTGTGGACAATAAAAGAGTACTAACAAAAATAGGTTTTAACAATTTTTGCTCTCTAATTTTTAAGAGATATATAAAAGAAAACAAAATTATTAAACTGAAAATGGAATCAGGGATTAAAACCATAGAAGTAATCACGTTAACCGAATCCAAACTTACAATAGTAGCTCCTATAAAATATGTCCGAAAGGAGAAACCAAACATTTTAACTAAAAGCCACATCCCCCATAGTAAAAAAGATTGAAGTAAAATTTGACTTAGTAAAATCACCCATGGCTTTTCTCCAAAAATATAGTAAAAAACTGCGATATAAAAAGGATACCCTGGAGTAATATGTGCTTCTGGAGATAAAGGAAATTTCTCCGAATTACTGAATATACGGTTCTTCAAAATATTTAAAGCACATCTATTATAATTTTTGGCATCGTTTATCAAAATTTTTTCCTCACCAGCATTTACTTCCCAAGGAGAAGAAAGAAGAAATATACTAAAGCGCGGAAGAAAGTAAAACAATAAGAGAACAATCCACATTACCTTTTTATTCAAATAACACTTGTAAACAACCAAACTTTCTCCTTCTAAAAAGTCACACTAAACTGAACTTAAAATCTCCTTATATCCTTTTCCCATTTTTAATCCTTCCAAAATACAATAATATTTTTCATCTATTACCTCGCTAGAGAAAGAGTTTAGTACTTTTTTAGACGAAGATCGTAATATTTCCTGTTCTATCGCCAAGGCATTATAAATACTCTCTATCCATGCTTTTTCATCCAAAGGAATTAAAAATAAAGAAGGTATCTCTTGAGCAAGTTCCCTCCAAACTTCCACTAAATTATTCGCAATCACTGGTCTACCCACAGCTATTGCCTCTAACAGCGGTGTCCCTAATGCCTCTTCTTTTGTGGGCATAAGGTATACATCTGAAGTTGCTATATAATCGTTTATATTTTCAACAAATTTATCCAAAAGTAACACTCTATCTTCCAAAGAATTATTTTTTATAAACTCTTTAGCATAGTTCAGAATTCTGTTATCTCTATCAAAATACGGTCCACCTTTTACAATCGGCCCTCCTAATATCACTTTGAACCTCTCAGGTAATTTAAGTAAAAGTTTTAACAAAAATAAATGGTTCTTACTAGGTCGCCATTTTGCTATATAAGCTAAAACGATATCTTTTTGTTTAAAAGGAGAAATTTTGTCCCTAATCATATACTTATAA
>QNBN01000090.1 GCA_003645695.1 Spirochaetota bacterium
TACACAGATTTTCCGTCAATATTTAATCTGTGTAATCTGGTTTTTAATCGGTGTAATCAGAAGCTTTCCTTATTAAAAATAGAAAAACAAAAATTTAACAAAGAACATCTTTGTTTACAATAGACTACATTAATTTCTTGCAACAAATATGGGAAAGCTTCAGAATTTTTCCTTGACAATTCAGAAATAAATGTGTTATTCTAAATCTAACAACTTAGTTAATTCGAGGTGTGTTCGAAGGGGGAACCTCCTCATAAAAAAAGTAAAACCTTCATTGGCTAAATTGTGGCTGGTGAAGGTTTTTTGTTTATGAACGAGGCCAATTATATCAATTCGAAAATATATCCAAGATGTGTAAAGTAGGGTAGAAATGGATTAAGGCTATTCCAGAAGGAAACTTTGGAGGCAATTAAAGATTCAGGAGGCAAGGTTAATATTTGTGGGAGTATCGGTAGGGACAAGAGAAAGTTTATTATTATAAGAAACCTAATATAGAATAAAAAAGAGGAAAGATTTATTTTGTGGATATAGAAAGGAGGGGTTATGCTTTCTGCGATACGAGAAATTGGAAAATGGCAGAGAAAAAAATATGAAAAAGATGAGTTAGATACCCTTATCAAGGAACCAAAATTTAGAACTGGTGGCAAAATAGTTTTTATAAAGGTTGATATTGATAAGAATGCTTTTGATGGCGTCGAATTGGAAGATTATGACTCTGCCAAAAGACTTAAATACCTTTTTAGGGGAGGCGTTTCTCAGGGACCTAATTCAACACCGGTTGCGAATATTCCTAAGGGAAAAAAAGGGAAGAGCGAAGAAGAAGCTTGTAAAAATGTTGAATCCCAAATAAGAAAAACCTTTGAAGGAAAAATACAGAAATGGTTTGAAAAGCATAGTCCAAAAGAAAAAGATGGTTTTTTGGAGAACATTAGGAAAGCCCTTTCTAACAATGAAGATGAAATCAATGAAGCAATACAGATTTGTATTAAAAATATAGATAAAAAAGATGGTAAACTTTTAACAATAAAAATTAAGCAAGATAATAAATGGAGATATATCGGAGACTTTGGGGTTTTTAGGGAATTACTTAAAGAAATTGAATCTAAAAAAACTATTGGCATTTCTGCAAGGGATAAAGATTGCTCTATTTGTGGAATGCGAAAAGCATTAGTGTCAGGAAATGTGGGTGTCTTTAAATTTTACACTATAGATAAACCGGGATTTATAACAGGTGGCTTTAATGAAAGTCTTGCTTGGAAGAATTTTCCTGTCTGCCGTGAATGCAAGCTTGAATTAGAAGAAGGACGGAAGTTCATTGAACAAAATCTTGTTTATGGGTTCTACGGACTTAGATATTTTCTTATACCAAAACTGCTGTTAGGTGGTATGGATGTTAAAGCTGAAATAATTAACATTTTATTAGATTCAAACAGAATAGTTTCCTTGAAAGATAGAGTGAAAAAGAGGTTAACGAGTGATAATAAAGAGATTCTTGAAATACTTGCCGGTGAGGAGGATAAACTAACTCTTAATTTCCTGTTTCTCAGCAAAGAACAAAGTGCAGAGAGAATTTTATTACTGATAGAGGACGTCTTTCCTTCAAGGATTAGAAAGATTTTTGGGGCAAAAGACTATGTTGACAGAGTTTTTAATAATGATTCTGATAAAGGCTTTACTTTTGGCACGATACGGACATTTTTCTCCAAATCGAGTGAAGGCAAGAGGAAAAGTGATCTTGATAAATATTTCCTTGAGATAGTAGATAGTGTTTTTAAAGGGCGACACCTTGATTTTACCCTTCTTTTAAAATTTTATATGGCAGCTATACGAAAGGAATTTATTAATGATAGTTATTTCATTTCAAGGGTAAAAGATGCCTTAATGGATACGCTCTTTTTTGAAAATCTTGCTTTAATAACCTTTGGGGAGGTGGAGAATATGGAGGAAAGTGTTTTTGAAGAGGTATTTAAAAAATATGCTACTACCTTTGCCTCACCTGCGAAAAGAGGCCTTTTTTTAGCAGGGGCATTAACCGAAATGCTTTTAAGGAAACAGTTTGCCCAAAGAAAATCCAAACCGTTTATGAAGAAACTTAAATCATTAAAGATGAATGAAACTGATATAAAGGGATTGATAAAGGATGTTCAGAATAAACTTGAGGAATATAGTGCTTTTGATAAAGGGAAAAGAATGGTTGCCAAAGAAGCTTATCACTACTTATGTTTAGCTGGAGACGAATGGAAGATGTCTATTGACGAAATCAATTTTTATTTTGCGGCAGGAATGAGTCTTTTGGATAAAATCATTCCTATAATTTATCCAGCTGATGAGGACATAGACGAAGAAATTAAGGAAGAAGTTTATAGACAAGACGAAAATATTCAAAGCCGAAAGGAGGGTTAAGTCATGTCAGAAATAGTAAAAAATAGGTCAGAGATATTATTTCTTTATGATGCAACAGATGCCAATCCTAATGGCGACCCTGTGGATGAAAACAAGCCGAGAATTGATGAAGAAACAAGAGTGAACATTGTGACAGATGTGAGGTTAAAAAGAACAGTCAGGGATTACTTACATGACTTTAAAAATTGTGAGATATTAATTAGAGAGATTGAATATGGAACAGGCATTCAAGATGCAAAGATTAGGGCTGAAGACTTTTTATATCAAAAGAAAAAATCAGGAGAGAAAGAAAAGGTAGATAAGTCTAAGATAACTTTGCAACAAATGGTGAAAACAATCCAGAACAATATTTTAGAAGAATGTATAGATGTGCGTTTATTTGGTGTTACTTTGCCTGTAAATAAAGGTCCAAAAGAGGAGAGTTCTATTACATATACAGGACCTGTTCAGTTTAAATTTGGTAGATCTTTACACCAGGTAGATTTGACATTTATTAAAGGGACAGGTGCTTTTGCCTCAGAAGCCGGGGCACAACAGAAGACCTTTAGAGAGGAGTATATTCTCCCTTATTCATTGATTGCATTTTACGGGATAGTGAATGAAAATGCAGCTAAAGAAACCTTGCTAAAAGATAATGACATTGTCTTGCTTTTAGAAGGAATTTGGATTGGAACGAGAAATCTTATTTCCCGTTCGAAAGCCGGTCAAGTTCCGAGACTTCTTATACAGGTTATTTATAAAGAGAATCAAAACTTTCATATTGGAGAATTAGATAGAAGAATATCAAAAATTTCAAATAAGGATGATAAAGCAATTAGAAGTATTTCAGATATAAAGATTGACATCACAAATCTCGTTAAAACTCTGAATGAACACAAAGATAAAATTGAGAAGATAAGATTTAAGGTTGATGAAAGGATTGCTTTTATAAAGGATGGGGCAGACATCTCTTTCGAAACGATTTTGAACAACTTTTCTACAGAAGAGCTTTCTTTTTAAGTGAGAGTGGCTATGAAAGTTTTAGCCTTTGATATATGGGGAGATTTTGGGCATTTTCGTAAGTTTTATACTACCACTTCGCCTCTGACATTTTCGTTTCCGCCTCCACCGACTATTGCAGGTATTTTGGGAGCGATATATGGCGCAGAGAAGGGCACAAATGAATACTTAAGAATGTTCCTTCATGATAAGTGTAAAATTACCCTTAAGATTGTAACTCCAGTGAAGAAGGTAAGGATGGGAGTAAACCTTATAAATACAAAGGGAGGTTATTGGACTCTTTATAGCAATAAATACCATGAATCAAGAACACAGATAAGGACTGAATTTTTAAAAGAGCCCTACTTCAGAATTTATTTTGCCCATGAAAACAAGAATATATTTGAAAAATTAGCAGGACTTTTGAAGGAACATAAGAACATATATACAGTCTCTCTGGGATTAAGCGAATTACTTGCAGACTTCAAATATGTTGGTGAGTATGATTCGGAAGCTAAATCAAATAATGGATTGGTGGAGGTTCAAACGCCTATTACTGAGAGTAAATTAATACAAAATGGGCTTGAAATTGAATCAGGGAAAAAGTATTTCAAGGAAAAGATACCGATTAAGATGAATCAGGAACGAATAGTAGAAAAGTATGATAATGTAATCTTTGAGCCTGAGGGTAAGACTATAAAGGCAAAGGTAAGGAGTTATTATAGGCTTGAAAATGGAGAAAATATTACTTTCTTCTAACCTTTATTCGCACCCAGGGATACCGCTTGAAGACCATCTAATAGGTGTTGCTGAGCTTTCAGATTTATTCCTTTCTGAGAAACCTTCAGAGATAAGAGAAAGACTAAAGAGTATATGTAGGATTATTGCCCTTACCCATGACATTGGGAAAGCAACCAGATATTTTCAAGATTACTTGAATGCCAACGAGAAAGAGAAAGAAAAGCTCAAGAAAAATAAAGAGACATGGCACAGTCTCTTTTCATCAGTTTGTGCCTATTATTTAACTAAGGAATTGTCTTTATCCGATGAGATTTATCCAGTTTTTGCCTTTCTTGCCATAAGGAGGCACCATGGAAATCTACGAGATGTCAGAGATGATGTATTGTTTGATAACAATGATGCAGAATTGTTGCATAAACAGCTTGAGAGTATAGTGGATGAAAGTTTTTCTATTCTCAGTAGCAGAATTCAGAATGCAGGACTACCTTTATTATTAAACAAACAGATTATATCACAGTGGATTAATGGTTTTGCCAGAGAGTTAAGGCAAATTAAAAAATTTTTAAGAAATATAAATAATACTATTTCTAATTACATAACACTTAACCTTATTTACTCAATTCTGCTTGATGCTGATAAAAGCCAGGTCGTTGTGAAGGATAAGACTGTATTTAATAGAAAAGAGTTAAATAGTGCTGACTGGGTAAACAGCTATAAGAAAAAAACTAATTTTCCTGAATCTCCTTTAAATGTTTTAAGGAAAAAGGCTTATTATGAGACCTTAAGTCATGACATCGATTCGAATAAAAAAATTTATTCTTTAAACCTTCCAACAGGTCTTGGAAAGACTTTAACATCTCTTTCCTTTTCCTTGAGGTTAAAAGAAATGATAAGGACGAAAAACGGTGTAGAACCAAGAATTATATATGCCCTACCTTTTCTGAGCATAATTGACCAAAATTCAGAAGTATTTGAATCTGTCATAAAAGCAAACAATATTGAACTCAACACGAGCATCCTTTTGAAGCATCATCATCTTTCAGAGGTTTTTTATAAGAAAGCAGATGATGAATTCGAATCCGCTGAGGCAAAAATTCTTATTGAAGGCTGGAATTCTGAGATAATAGTGACTACCTTTATTCAGTTTTTTCATACCCTAATTTCGAATAAAAATAAAAGTATTAGGAAATTTCATAGACTTGTCAACTCAATTATCATCCTTGATGAAGTTCAATCTATACCTGTTAAGTACTGGTTACTTTTAAGGAATATCTTGATGACTTTCTCGGAGATGTTGAATGCCTACATAATATTTGTAACAGCAACAGAACCTCTGATATTTGAAAGGGGAGAGACCGTAGGGCTCTTAAACAAGGACTATTATTATAAAGCATTGGATAGGGTTACTATGAAGCTTTTGCTGAATAGTCCTATGACGGTAAATAATCTCAGCGAATTTTTTGATTTAAGCGGTAAAAAGACATATTTATTTATTTTTAATACTATAACATCTGCAAAAGATTTCTATAATTTAGTAAAAAAGAAAGAAATTACAGTTACCTATCTTTCTACTCATTTAATACCAAAAGAACGTCTAAAACGGATTAAAGAGATAAAAGAGAAAAAATATAAAGTTGTAGTAACAACACAACTTATTGAGGCGGGAGTAGATGTAGATTTCGATATTGTTGTGCGGGATATAGCTCCGCTTGATTCTATTAATCAGGCATCAGGAAGATGTAATAGGAATGGTATCGGTAAAGGCGAAATTTATATTGTAAAGTTAGTGAATGAGAATGGAAGAAAATATGCTTCATATATCTACGATGCTGTTTTGCTTGATATAACCGAAAGGATTCTTTCAGCGAGAGAGGAGATAAAAGAAGGTGAATTTTTAGATCTGATAAATCATTATTACAAGGAGACAAGAGAGAAGAAAACGCAGGATGTATCAAGAAATCTACTGGAAGCTATAACAAAACTACGGTACGACAGCGAGGACAGATCAATATCTATATCAAATTTTAAACTTATAGAGGAAGACTATCCAAAGATTGACGTCTTTATAGAAGTGAACGAAGAGGCACGGAAAATCTGGAGAGAGTTTGTAGGTTTAAGAGATATAGATAATTTGTTTTTAAGAAAAAAAACCTTTGATGCTATCAAGGCAGAATTTTATCAGTATGTTATATCAATCCCAATGAATACTAAAAATATGCCTCAGGCGATTGTTGGAGAGATACGATACGTTAAACAAACCCTTCTTAATGATTATTATGATGTTGAGACAGGATTTATTACCAAAGATACAAAATCAGTAGTCATATGGTAAAAAGATGAAAATAGATATTTTAAGACTTAATCTTACTATTGACTCAAATTTAAATAAAAGCGATGCCGAAAAGATAAGAGGTTACTTTGGTAATTTATTTTGGGATAACCTCTATGCTCATCAGCATAAACCAGATGGAAGTTTTATATATCAATATCCACGTATTCAATATAAAATTATTGATGCTTCATGTCTGCTGATAGGTTTTAAAGAGGGTTCAGAAATTATTAAGAAAACTTTCCACGATTTGATGTCAATAAACATTGATGGAAGATGGAAGGAAATTTTAAGTAAAGGATTAGAAAGCTATGCAACATCCTTTTTTTTAACATCTCAGCTGATTTCCTACTCCTTCCTCACCCCCTGGCTTGCTTTGAATGAGGAAAATTATAAGAAATATCTTCAATTGAAGAATTGGCAGCAGAAAAAGGATTTGTTAAGTAAAATCCTGATAGGGAATCTGCTTTCTATTTCAAAAAGTTTGGGATATACAGTGCCTGAGCCAATAAAAGCAGATATTCAGTATATAAGAGAGGTTAAAACTTCCCTCAAAGGCACGCCGATGATTGGATTTTTAGGCACTTTTTTGGTCAATTTCCAAATCCCTGATTACTGGGGCATTGGCAAGTCGGTCTCGCGTGGGTTCGGTACAGTGAAAAGGATATTATGATTAGTCGGTTTATTAAAGGTAAAACATTTGTTTTTATTGATGCGTCAAATATTTATCATTCTCAGCGGAAATTAGGCTGGAGAATTGCTTTTTTAAGACTCAAAGAGTATCTTGAGAAAAATGCAGATTTAGGAAGAATTTATTTTTATACTGCCTACGATTCAAATTATCTTAAGCAACGCAAATTTTTAGACTTCTTGGAAATTAATGGATATACAGTAAGGAAGAAAAAGGTGAAATTTATTAAAGATTTTAATCGAGAGGATGGTGGTTTTCATAAAGGCAATCTTGATGTAGAGTTAACTATCGATGCTGTTCACAATCGCGATAATTTCCAATCTTTTATTCTATTTTCCGGCGATAGTGATTTCGAGGCGTTAATAAAATATATGAAAGTTTATAAAAAGAATTGTCTAGTTATTTCAACAAAAGATCATGTTTCAATTGAACTTATAAAACAGGCAAAGTTTATTGATTTGAAGAAAATAAGGTATGATATAGATATGAAAGATAGCTCTAAATAGAAATCCCTCTGGCTCTGCCAGAGGGAAGTTTGGCACTGCTCTACCGTAGTAGAGCAATTGTAAATATAGCATGTTTTATTAAAGGTGTCAAGATATTTCTGCTTTTTTATTTTTGGTATTATTTTGGATTGGACAAATTGGTTTTTCCAAGGAGTTGGGGACAACAAGAAAAATTAAACAATGCAGTTAGTAATTAATACTTACGGTTCATATTTAAAGAAGAAAGATAACTGTTTCTTGGTTAAGAACGAAGATAAAGAATTTGAAGTTTCCGCCAAGAAAGTGCAGAGTATTTTAATTACTACAGGCGCGTATCTATCTACAGATGCCATTAAGTTTGCTATGGAAAATAATATTGACCTTATATTTTTAGATGAATTTGGTTCGCCTTACGGCCGGGTGTGGCATTCAAAGTTAGGCTCAACCACTTTGATACGCCGCAGGCAATTAGAGATTGCTGAAAACAATGAAGGATTAGAATTAGCCAAGAGGTGGATTATTACTAAGTTTGATAATCAGATTGATTTTTTGAGAAGGCTGGCGAATTCTCGTCCCGAGAAACGAGAAAAGATAGAAGAATATGCCCAGAAACTTGAAGGAATAAAATCAAGTTTAAATGATTTGGAAGGGACAGTTGAAGAAAAAAGAGGCAGTTTGATGGGATTAGAGGGTTCAGGTGGAAGAATTTATTTTGAAGCGTTGAGTTTTATTATGCCTGAACGATTTGAGTTTGAAGGCAGGTCGCGGCAGCCAGCAAAAGATGAATTTAACTGCCTATTAAATTATGCGTATGGCGTGCTTTACTCATTGGTGGAAAAGGGTTGTATCTTAGCAGGATTAGACCCTTATATTGGTTTTATTCATACGGACAACTATAATAAAAAATCTCTGGTATTTGATTTAATTGATATGTTTAGAATATGGCCTGAGCAGACCGTGGTTTATTTATTTAGTCAGAGGAAAGTCAAAAAAGAATACTTTGATGCAATAAAAGGTGGTTTAACCTTAAATAAGGATGGCAAGGCTATTTTAATTGAGGCGTTGAATAAAACTTTAGAAAAGACTGTGCGTTACCGTGGCAGGAATATTAAAAATAGAGATATAATTCAGTTTGAGTGCCATCAGATTGCTAATAGTCTTATAAGGGGTTAAACTTATGCTTACCTGGGTAATCTACGATATTACGGATAATAAGATAAGAGCAAAAGTAGCTAAGGCGTGTAAAGGATATGGTTTATATAGGGTGCAAAAGAGCGCTTTTTTAGGTAATTTAAATCGTAACGAAATAGACGAATTATCTATACAATGTCAAGATATAATGGATGAAGGGGTTGATTCGGTTTATATTTTTCCAATGTGCGATGAGGATTTCAAAAAAGTAAAATTGCTAGGGCAGGCCTTTGATAAAAGATTGGTATCTGATGAAGTAATTGCTAAATTTTTCTAATATAATGGGAGTTAAACAGGAGATATATATTACACCATCAGAAGTGATTGAATATCTATACTGCCCAAGATTTATCTTTTTTATGAATTGTTTATGTATTCCTCAATATGAGGAGAAAAGATATAAGGTCTTAAAAGGAAGAGAGTTGCATAAGGAAAAACAGAGAATAAATCGTAATTATCTACGCAAGAAGATATCGTGCGTCAAGAAAGATATTTTGGTATATTTGTCGTCATCTCGTTATTATCTTAAAGGAGAAGTGGATGAGGTATTGCACTTGGCAGATGGTACATTAGCTCCGTTAGATTATAAATTTGCTGAATATAAAGATACTATTTATCGCACGCATAAAATTCAATCGGTGCTCTATGGTCTTTTGATTAAGGATAATTATCAATGTGAAGTAAAGAGAGGTTATGTTTGCTATATAAGGAGCAAGTATCTTTTAAAAGAAATTATTTTTAAGGATAGCGATTTTCAAAAGGCTCAAGAGATAATAAAGGATATGCTAAGAATAATACAAGAGGGATATTACCCAAAAAAGACCAAGTTTTCTGTAAGATGTATTGATTGTTGCTACAAAAATATTTGCGTTTAGGGATTAATTTTTATAAGGTATTTAAAAATATGAACTTATAAATTGAAAAGTATGTAAAAGATACAAAAAAAGA
>QNBN01000091.1 GCA_003645695.1 Spirochaetota bacterium
CACGGCTCAGCACTTCAAAATCAAAACTAAACACCTTTTCATCGCTTACATTAAAGAGATACCGTTTAATTCCCCTGTTGATAATTTGAATTTTGACTTTTATGGGATCACCAAGAAAATAAACTCTCTTATTAACAAATTGGATATTAAACTCAATTGGAGGAGGCGTATAATTATACCTATTGGTTTTATCCTGGGAATAGCCGATATTTATATCAAATGACAACAATAAAAAAACAAGGATTATTAAATAAAATATCTTTAATTTATTAGCCATATCACACCTGTTTGTCTATATTTTTACTATAATAATCGGAAACAATCAGGTAAATGTGAAGTTTAAAAAAATATCAGGGGATTTTAATGAACTACATTAATGCACTATACCTTGCTGTTTTACAGGGGCTGACTGAATTTTTACCTGTTAGTAGCTCTGGGCATCTCGTTATACTTCAGAATATTCTTGGAGTTAAAAAAGTTCCTGTACTATTTGATTTAATATTGCATTTAGGCACAACTGCTGCGGTTGTACTATTCTATCGAATAGAAATATACTGGATCTTAAAAGATCTTGTTCAGTATCTTAAATATTTTAATAATTCCAAAATGAGGGAGAATGTTGCAAAAAGAGGTAATTTAAAGCTTTTAATGTATATAATAGTAGCAAACTTAATTACAGGAGTAATCGGGTTTTTATTAGCTGATAGAATTACTTCTTTCTTCTACATACCAAAATCTGTATCTGTTTTTTTGCTAGTAACAGCAGTTGTTTTGATATCCACGAAATTTATTAAAACTAAAGATAAACCAATTTCTCAAATGGATTACTCTATGCCAGTTGTGGTTGGTTTAGCTCAATCATTTGCAATGCTTCCTGGAATATCAAGATCAGGTTCTACAATTTCAGCGGCTATGTTTATGGGAATGGAAAGAGTAGATGCTGGTAGGTTTTCCTTTTTAATCTCTATTCCCTCAATCCTTGGGGCATCAGCATTTGAATATCTTAAAACTTCCTCCGAAATTTCAGGTATAAGCAATGGAATTTATATTTTTGCTTTTTTTGTATCATTCATAGTAGGACTTCTTGCTTTAAAACTGTTGGTTGCCTTTTTAAAAAAAGGAAAACTTTATGTATTTGGGATATACTGTTTGATAGCAGGAATTTTATCAATCATTTTTATTTAAATAGTTTCTTTTGTGAAAGTATTCAGGTTGCAGTTTGGTTAAATGGGAATCCTATCGGAAATTTATTAACTGGATAATAAAAAAATTATAAAATGAATAATACAGAAAATATTAAAGATAAAAAAAGAAGTATCAAGTTAACTTTCATTTCTATATTTGTAATAGCCATCGGTATATTTCTATTTGTAACTTTTCTTGCATTTAAACCCGAGTATTCAATCTATAATGCCCGTAGCATTTCGGAGATTAAACATCATATATTTGGTATTTTTGGGTTATCTATTTCTTCCTTTATTTTTAGATACATTGGATATTCTTCATATATTCTTGCTTTTTCCTTTCTATATACAGGTTATTTGATTTTATCAAAAAAGAAAAATATACTTGTCTATCTTTCAATTCCCTTCTGGATATTCGAAATATTTCTTTTTTGTACAATATTATCAATTGACAACTCAAAATTAAAAGAGGGGGGTGGAGAATTAGGAAGGTTTTTGGTAATAAGCCTGTTTAAAGATCATTTTATGCTTGTAAAATTAATTTCTATTTTTATCGCTGTAGTTTCTATCACTTTGGTGTTATATAAACCATTCTTAAAAAAATTAGTTTATGCATTTGCAAAAATATTTAAATTATCAATCAGGAAAAATAGAACAAAAGAAAGTGTCAGGAGAAAAAATCGAAGTGATATTGAAATATTGCCTAAATCTAACGCACTTAAAAGCAAACGCAAATTACCCTTTATAAAAAAAATATATTATTATGATGGTGACATCATTGATGCTGAAAAATTAAGAGAAGGAGCTATTAAAGGCAATTTTAGTACCACATGTAATTCAAATAAAAAATTAGAAAATATAAATAAAAATCCTGAAGAAGAATATATTGAAAATTCGTCAGAACTACTTGTTGAGAATGGACAGTATATTCTGCCTGTGGTTTCAGATAAAAAAGAAAAACCCCAAATTAAGCAAGGCTCAAGGGATGACAGCTTGTGCTTCCCAAAGCTGAATGGATCAATGCTAAAAAAATCTACCTTTTCAAATAAAAAGGAACAGGAAAGAGAAACTCAAAAAAAGGCAAAGGAACTTGAGAGAACTCTTCAGGAGTTTGGAATCGAGGCAAGGGTTACTGGCGTTATCCGGGGTCCTGTTATAACGAGATACGAAATACAGCCAGCGCCTGGTGTTAAGCTAAACAGGATTGTAAACCTTAGTGATAATATTGCCCTTAACCTTTCAGCAAAAGGAGTAAGAATTGAAGCTCCCATTCCAGGAAGATCAGCAGTTGGAATAGAGGTACCAAATGAATATAGAGAAATTGTTATGCTTGGAGATATTCTTGACAGAGCTGATTCAAGAGGTGAGTTACCTTTAGTTCTTGGAAAAGATGTTTCGGGCAAAATAGTTGTTTCGGATCTCTCAGAAATGCCACATCTTTTAATAGCAGGAGCTACAGGTTCAGGTAAGAGTGTCTGTGTAAATTCCCTGATATTGAGTCTCCTTTTTAAAAAATCTCCTGAAGAAGTGAAATTCATAATGATTGATCCAAAAATGGTGGAACTTAAGATATATAACGGTATCCCCCATCTTTTAACAGAAGTGGTTACAGATCCTCGACACGCTGCAAAAGCGTTGAGATGGGTAATTTTTGAGATGGAAAACAGATACAAAATGCTTGATGAATACAAGGTGAGGGATATTAAGGGTTATAACAAAAAAGCTTCTAAAAAAATACCCTATATTGTTGTTATAATAGATGAATTTGCAAATTTAATGGCAATTTCACAGAAAGATGTTGAAGATGCAGTAGTTAGACTTGCAGCAATGTCGAGAGCTGTAGGTATTCACATAATTATGGCAACCCAGCGTCCAAGCGTAGACGTTATTACTGGTTTAATTAAGGCTAACTTTCCCTACAGAATTGCCTTTCAGGTGGCAAGTAAAACAGACTCTCGAACAATACTCGATACAATAGGGGCAGAAAAGCTTTTAGGTAGAGGGGATATGCTTTTTTCTCCTGCTGGGAGTATGAATCTCATCAGAATACAGGGAGCTTATGTTTCTGAAGAGGAGGTAATATCTGTGGTGAAGGAACTAAAAAAAAGAAGTGAGGTTGAATATCTGGATATATTTGATTATGATGAGCAGGGTCACGAGTTTCATGGAGGAGAGGATCCTTTATTTGATGAAGCTGTAGACATAGTAATTAAAACACGCAGGGCTTCAGCATCATTTTTGCAGCGCAGATTAAAAATAGGGTATAACAGGGCTGCAAGACTAATTGAAATTATGGAAGAGAAGGGAATTATAGGTCCTCCACGGGGAAGCAAACCAAGAGAAATTTTTATTGACAGCATAGATAAATTAAACAAAATTGGTGATTAAATTTCTAAATTCAAAATTTGCTAGTTATAAAAGAAAGTTAAACATCTTGATAATAAAGTTTCAAAAATGTATATTTAGAAACGAATCAACTTAATGTTTATTGAGGAATGGATAATTGATTGTAAAAATCCTTAAAACTCTGCTAATTTTCTGTATTTTATTCTCGGTATTATTATTTTCTCCAGTATTTCTATTTTCTAAAGATAAGTCTAATGCTGATGAAAATACCAATCAGAATATTAGAACTACCAATGAGGACAATACAGAAGCTAACAGTTTAAATATAAAGATTGTTTCGGTAAATGATGTTAAAAAATTAATGTCGGAAAAGTTTAAGACCATTAACGATTATACAGCGAATTTTGAATGGATAAACGGTGATGCTCATTATAAAGGGAAAATTGAGTACAAGAAACCTGATAAAATACTATTAGAGTTTGAAGAACCAAAAGACCAAAAGATAGTATCCGATGGCAAGATTCTATACATATACTTACCATCATTGAGGGTGGTAGTAAAACAAACATTAAGTGAAGGCACTGAATCAGAAATACTTACAACTCAATCTGAGAAGGGACTTTACAAATTGTTTAATGAGTATGCATTCTCATTCTATGATAAAAGTACTCTCCAGAAGTTTGATGATACTATGGCCTATCATCTCAAACTTTTTCAGAAACAGCCAAAGGTTGGATTTAAGAAAATGGACATCTGGGTATCTAAAGAAGGATTAATCCTTCAATCCAATGGAGTATCCCCCAATGGACTTAACGTTAGTTTAACATTTTTTAATATTAAATTGAATACTGAGGTTCCCGATTATATATTTGATTTTGAGATACCGGCAGATGCTCAGGTCATAAGAAACATTATAGTCCCATTTTCTGAAAAGCAGAGGTAGTGTTAATGGATCAACTTGGAGCTATTTTCAAGGAAACCAGGGAGAAACAGGGCAAAACTCTTGAAGATGCAGTAAAAGAAACCAAAATAGCAAAGAAATATCTAATTGCGATTGAAAATGAGAATTTTGATATATTTCCAGGTGAGACTTACCTAATTGGATTTATCAGAAATTATGCCCAATTCCTTGGTTTAAACCCCGATGAAATGATACAACGATATAAAAGTTATAAAATCCAGGAACAGCCAACTCCTTTAGAACAATTAACGGCTCGTCCAAGAAAAACTAAATATATTGTCATGCTTACTGCTATTTTAGGCATAGTAGTAATATCAGTTGTTTCTTATACAGTATTAAATAAAAAAAATACTATAACAGTAAAAGAGGATAAAACGATAAAGGAGGTAAAAGCTGTTAAAAAGAAAGAATCTGTTACTTCAAAAGAATATATAACAATGGAGGAATCCGAGTTAATTAGGGATTTTGTAGAAGGGGATGTAATAAGAATACCTTTTAACAATAAATCATATAATCTTAAAATAGATAAAGTAGGAAATGGGATGGATTTTACCGTTAATAAAATACCATTTACAATGGAAAAGGACGAAATAGTTGAGATTGACTTTAATAAAGATGGGAAAAAAGATATTTTTATGAAGATAAATAATATTCAGGGGAATGTTGTTAATGTCACCTTAAAAAGGATATTTAAAACCAGCACTAACATTGCCGAATTACCAAGTTCAGGATATGAAACTGCAAAAATTAGCTCATCTAATTCTGCTCCTGAGGTTGTCATATTTAAGGAGAGTGAATTAAACAAAATTCCAAAAGCTCCTATAGGTGGCTTTACAATTATTTCCGGATATGAAAAAACTGGAATAAACACCAAAATAACCGCTGACAAGCTAAGCTATGTTGGTTTTTTTAAAGATAAAGAGGCAAAAGATGAAAGATTATTACAACCTGGGGATAGCTTAGATATAAATGCCAAAGACCAGCTTATATTAATGATTGCAAATGCAAAGGGTGTCAAGATAAGTGTTAATAATATTCCATTGAGCAATATTTTAAATAATTCAGCAATAGTGGTTAGAATGATAAAATGGTATAGAGATAGAGAAAATGCTGATATGTATGATCTGGTAATGCATGATGTAAAAAATCCAGAGAATAAAATAAATTATGGAGAATGATATGTTATTTTTGGATGACGGGGATAAAAATAATGAAGAAAAGAAAGATGAAAAGGAATCAAGTAGATTTCTGGAAAACGAGCTTTTAAAATCCAGAACAATTATTATATCGCAGGCGATAGATGCCCAGCTTGCAAAATACATATATTCAGCACTTATACTTCTTGAAAACGAGGATCCTGCTAAACCAGTTACAGTTATAATCAACTCTCAGGGTGGAAGTGCAGATTCAGGATTTGGAATTTATGATATGTTGAAGTTTGTTAAACCTCCTATTATTACAATTACTGCAGGATTATGTGCATCTGCTGCTATAATAATTTTTTTGGCAGGAGATAAAAACAGGCGATATTCACTACCCAATTCAAGGTTTTTAATTCATCAGCCATCTACCAGCGCAGTAGGCCCTGCATCTGACCTTGAGATTACTGCAAATCAGATACTTAAAATTCGAGATCAATTTAATTTGATCATTGCCAATGAAACAGGTCAAACATTGGAAAAGGTTACAGAGGATGCCAACAGAGATTTTTGGCTAGATGCGAAACAGGCAGTTGATTATGGATTGGTATCAAAAATTATTTTGTCACGGGATGAGCTAGATATTTAAATTTCTATAGCTCTTTTATTTTTTAAGGTCTTTTGGTCTCTTTAATTTTGTCTCATATTCCATCCGTAAATCTCTACAATACTCAATTTTTAACAATTCCTCTATGTCTTTTTCCTCTTTATGAATGACATTTATTACAAGCCGCCCCTCCGGTTTAAGATGCCTAAGCGCGTATACAACTGGTTTCCATGCCGGTCAGATAGATACTTTTATCCGAATCATTCCATCTTCATACTCAGGTATTGGAATATCAACCTCCTTTAATATTTCTCTTTCTTCATTTACAGGACCTGTTTCTGTAATAACCAATGGCTTTCATCAGAAAATACCTCTAAAATTATATGAATCCACTATAAAAACCATTTTTATTAGTTTTTAAAAAAAAGTGCTAATTGATAACTCTCTACAATATGAGTAATTATTTATCATGTGTTATGTGATAATTATGAAAAATAACAATTTAAGGCCTTTTTAGAGCGGACTCATTATATTTTTATTAAATATTTTGGTAAGTAATCTTACAAGCCAAGTTTTTCCCTTTGAATCGGTTTTTTAATATGGACTTTTTATAATTTATTTAAAATATCATATGATATTGTAAAACCACATAATGATAAAAATCAACAAAATGACAAACATTAGTCCACCAATAACCATAATAAATATGGGAAATTTTCCAGTTTTTTCATCACTTTCTATTATCTTTAACTCAGAATCTTCTTCAAATGAAGAAATAAGAGTGTCGTATCTTTTTAATTTTACCTGTTCTGTTTCTATTGCTTTACCATAAACACTCTTTTCTAGTTTAACTAGAATAATATATTCCCCTTTATCGTTTTTTGTGATATCTACTACCTCTGCTGGAAGAGGAAGAATATTGTTGTCTACCTTAACTCCAAATTGTTCAATATAGTATTTTTCTTTTACTCCAGTATTAGCAATTCTTACCATAATTTTGTCACCCTTTTTTAGTTCGTAAATTGGTATACCACTCACTGGAGCAAGCATTAATTCTACATTAATTATATTTCCACTCTTTATTTTTGATTCAATTGATGGGGTTTCACTTTTTTCTCCTGTTTTTAATTTATTTCTTTCGATTCTAACGTTATTCATTGATTCTTTCGTAATTGTCTCTGATACTGTCTCAATTATGATATTTCTATCAGCCAGAGGTTTCATCAAAATTGCTTGTAGTAGTGATTCTATTTTTAGTTGGTCATTATTTTTTATCAACATTAATAATTCATATCCTCTATCCCTGTCAAGGGAACTTTCGATGTAATTCTGGAGGTCTATTGTGATGTTTAGAGAAATATCCCCCTTCCATTTTGTATTTATGATATTTTCTTCGAATGAATACCAGGGTAGATGAGGATCAATATCAAAAAGTGAACTATAATGAGAGGCAATTGCGACTAAACTCTCTACTTCTCTCTTTTCATCATTAAAAAATATTATTAATAAACCATAGGTATTGGTTTCCACTGCTTTAAAACGAGCTTTTAAAATTGTAATAAGCTCATTTTGTCTATCATCGATTTCTGAGGCGCCATAAGTATCCATACTTATTAAACCTCTTTTTTGTGGTTTTATTTGGTGTAAAACCAGTCTTATAACCCAGATATCTTTCCGAATAAAGACCAGTGTAATGAATTAGCAACTGTATATTGAATAATTTTTTCTATTCGTTTAATACCTAAACATTTATATTGGATTATTAGAAATTAATTAAATCTAAAAGTTTAAAATTCGATTAAATTCTAATGAACAAGGCCTTAATTAAGTTTATTATCAGTAAAAAATTGAATAAATTGTAGTACATGAAACTACTTTCTTTCTATCTTGCAAAAAGATATCTTACGGCCAAATGGTCATTAATGTCAACCCTTTCAATATTGATGATATCTTTTGGCATAATCACTTTAATTACAGTCATATCGATTATGAATGGATTTCATACAAACTATAGAAAAAAAATAATCGAAACCAATACATATCACATAATAATTCAAAATAACAATTATCGCAAT
This sequence comes from Spirochaetota bacterium, assembly GCA_003645695.1. Taxonomy (GTDB): domain Bacteria; phylum Spirochaetota; class B62-G9; order B62-G9; family B62-G9; genus B62-G9. The sequence continues at coordinate 8,313 of QNBN01000091.1, forward strand.
AACAGTTATCAATATATTAAATCAATTTTAGCAAAAAATAAAGAAATTATTTCTATAATTCCATACTTTAATGGAGAAGGAATTATAAAAAGTAACTGGAGTACCATGGGTATCGTTATTAAAGCCTTGCCAGCAGATGTATTGAGCAAAGATAGTGGGTTTAAAAGAGAGATACAGATACCAAAAGGTGAATTTGATTTAACAAAGCCCTATAACATAATTGTAGGCGAAGAGCTCGCAAGGGAAATTGGAATTAATATTGGTGATAAAGTTTCAATTTTAACATTTAGAGGCGAAGATTTCAATTTTCTCACACCCAGTATAAAAGTTATGAATGTTGTTGGTTTTTTTAAGACAGGATACTGGGATTTTGATAGGGGCATGGTATATATATCTTTGAAAGCTGCCTATAGTTTATTTGGAATATCAGAGAGGGATCTCTCTTTGGGAGTTAAGATCAAAAATATCTTTAGAGTAGATAAGGTCGCAAGATGGATACAGCATAGGCTTGAAGAGGATGTATATATTAGAACATGGATTGATATGAATAGACCCTTATTTGAAGCATTAAAAAATGAAAAAATCGCAATCGGATTTGTTGTTTTCCTTATAATTGTTAGTGGAGCTTTTAATATAATAGGTTCATTGATAATGACAATAATGGATAAAAGGAAAGAAATAGGTATACTTCGGGCCATTGGAGCAACTCCATCTTTGATAAAAAGAATTTTTGTCATAGATGGCTTGTATATCGGTGTACTGGGAACATTGATAGGTGTATCTGTAGGGCTTTTTATAACTGTACATATAAATGAAATTTTTCATATGCTTGAGATTATAATAAACTTCTTTAAAAATATTATATATAACTTGTTTCTAATGCCCCTTGGTTATTTACCTATTCCTGATTTTAAACTTCTTTCAAAATCCATTTACTATATTGAAGGAGTTCCCGTAGAGATACATCTTTTGGACATTCTTATAATTTCTGTTATGGCAATAGGACTAAGTGTCCTTGCTGCCTATTATCCTGCAAACAAAGCAGCAAAATTAAAACCCGTAGAAACGATAAGGTATGAATGATTCTAGGTTTGTTTAGATATTGAGGTATAAATAAGATGGTTATCAATGATGATAATAGTTTTGTTATAAAAATAAGAGATCTAAAAAAGGTATATAAAGTTGGAGACAATAAACTGGTTGTTTTGGAAAATATTAATCTGAATGTTAGGAAGGGAGATATTGTTGCTATTGTGGGAAGAAGTGGCTCTGGAAAGAGTACCTTACTAAATATCGTTGGAGGTCTGGATTCACCTACAGCTGGTTCAGTTGAGATTAATTCAATAAAGATA
>QNBN01000092.1 GCA_003645695.1 Spirochaetota bacterium
AGAAATATTTAATTCTTTTGAAAATACTGATTGTAATTTTTTATCTTCTTTTAAGATATGCCACTCTATTTTATCTACACTCCTTTCTCGCATATCGTTTATTATGACAAGCTAAAAACTTAAAGCGAAAAGCCAAAAACTATAATTCAAAATTTAAAACTTTTTTATAGATTATGAATTTAAGTTATGTTTTTACTTCTTTAGCTTTTCATCTTCTTTATATTATAGTATGCCGAATAAAATGCATAAAACTCAACATACGATAATACATAGTTAAATTTTAAATTTTGGGCTATGGCTTTATGTTTTGCGTTTTTCCTTTTACGTTTATTTAATGCCTAAAAATTCGGAAAATGATAGTTAAAATAATACTTATTAAAATACATAAGCCTAAGGGGAAGTAAAAGACAAAATTTTTTCTTTGAATTATTATATCCCCGGGTAATCTGCCAGAGAAAGGTAACTTTCCCACTAATAAAAATATGCCTCCCAATATAATTAATACTACTCCAAAAAACAGCAGCATCTTGCCCAATAGATTAAATTCAGACATCTTTTTTATCTTTCTTCTATTAATAAAATAATTATTTTTTGCCTTTTTTCCCGGTAGTTTTCGTGCCTTTTTGGTATATTTTAAATATCTTATTCCACTCTATCAATAATGGGCTAGCAATAAATATTGAAGAATAAGTCCCGGCAACCATTCCTATAAATAAGGCTAAAGCAAAATCAGAAAGTATATTTCCTCCAAAAAAATATAAGGTTAAAATAGGAATAATAGTAGTTAGAGCTGTGTTTATAGTTCTGGACAGAGACTGATTAATGCTCATATTTATCAAATTTTCAAACGGTTCTCTGGTTTTAAATTTAATATTTTCTCTAAGCCTGTCTAAAATTACTATTGTATTATTTAGAGAATATCCTACAATAGTAAGAACTGCTGCTATTATTGAAATAGTTATCTCCTTCTGTAATAGAGAAAAAATCCCCAAAACAATTAAGCAGTCATGGGTGAGCGCTAATATTGAAACAATAGAAAACTTAAACTCAAACCTCATAGTAATGTATAGAATAATTCCTATAAAGGCAAAAAGCAAAGCATAAAAGGCTAACTTCTTTAAATTTTCCCCAATAACCGGCCCTACTGTCTCTACACGCAATATATCTAAATCAGTTAAATTCTCTTTAAAAGCGGACAATATTTCCTTCCTTTGCTCTGAATTAATCTTTTCTGTCCGTATCACAAATTCATTCTCTGATAAATTTTGAATAGTGCTTTGGCTTAAATTAAATTCACTTAAAATATTTCGGACTTCGGTAGTGGAAACTGGTTTATCAAATCTTATTTGAATTAAAGTCCCCCCGGCAAAATCGATTCCCAGATTAAATCCCTGAAAAATAATTGAAATTAAACCAACCAAGATAATAACTCCAGAGATAATATATGCCATTTTTCTATTTTTAATAAAATCGAACTTCTTTTTTCCAATTAAATTCATTAAATATTTCCTCCTTAATTAGGCCTATTATAATAAAGCTTTGGAACTAAACTTAGTAGCTACTAATTCTAAAATAATTTTGGTTACTACAATTGCAGTAAACATGCTGGCTAAAATACCTATACTCAAAGTAACCGCAAATCCTTTGATTGCTCCCGAGCCAAAATAAAATAAGGCAAGAGCTGCAATTAAAGTAGTAACATTAGCATCAAATATGGTACGAAAAGCCTTGTTGAAGCCTGCGTCAATAGAAGCCCGAAAAGTTTTTTCCAATCTTAATTCTTCTTTTATTCTCTCAAAGATCAGGATATTAGCATCTACTGCCATACCAATAGTAAGAATCATTCCAGCTATTCCGGGTAAAGTTAAAGTCGCCTTTAAGCCGGCTAAAGCTCCCAAAATTAGTATCATACATACAACCAAAGCAAAATCTGCTATTAACCCAAAACCCTTATAATAAATTAACATAAATATTAATATCAGTATTAATCCTGCTATCCCGGCCTTTATCCCCTTGCTGATGGAGTCTCTTCCTAAAGTTGGCCCAACTGACCTATTTTCTAAGATTTCAACTTTTACAGGAAGAGCACCGGATCGCAAAAGTAAAGCTAAATGCTTCGCGCTATCTACGGTAAACTTTCCGGTAATCTGAGCTTTTCCGTCGAGAATTGGCTCCTGGACTACAGGAGCAGATATTTCTTTCCCATCCAAGGTAATAGCTAATACTTTCCCCACACTCTTTTTGGTAGCCTCTCCAAATTCTTTAGCTCCAATTTTATCAAATTCAATTAAAACAATGGCACGACTAAATTGGTCGAAAGATGATTTAGCATTTATTAAATGGGCTCCGGTTAGTTCAGTTTCTCCTTCCTCGTTTTTAAATTCCAGGAGAGCAGTTTTACCAATTAATTCTACAGCTGCTTCCGGATCTTCCACACCGGGCAACTGAACTAAGATACGATTTGTGCCTTGTCTCTGAATTACCGGTTCTGAAACTCCTAATTGATCAACGCGATTTCTTATTATTTCTAATACTCTGTTTACCGCATCATTGTCTACTGGTGCATTAGGAGTATCAACACACTCTAAGATAACGTGGGAACCTCCTTGTAAATCTAATCCCAAATTTATCTTTTCATTTAGAGGAAACGATAATATAATTGCAATAAAAATTACTACAAAGACGCTGGCTATCCTTAAAGTTTTAGTCCAATTCATATAAAAATCCTCTCTTTCTAATTTTTCTTACCTTTTATCTTTTTTATTATACATTACTATAAAATTCTTTAACTTTATCATTATAATATTATAGTATTTTCTTTGTCAACGAAAATACTTGATATTCGTATCGCGTATCGCGTGAAGAAAAAGCACTATAGTATTAAGAATATACAGGGAAACAAAAACAACAAATACTTTTTTTCTTTCTTGTTACCACACTAAAATCTACACTAATACTTGAGAAAAATATTTTTTTAGCTAATAGAATAAAATTTAAAGGCAGGTATAAAATAGATACCTGCCTTTAAATGATTATCAATATTTTTACCCTATATTTTCTTCCCTTTTTAAAAAATACTTTGCGATATTATTTTTCTTTTTCTCTTTTAACCCCGATAGCATTGCGCGTAGTGTTTACCACTACATCTTTGGCAATTTCTAAAGTTAATGTTTCGCCTTTGATATCTTTGATTATCCCGTAAAAACCGCCAATTGTAATGACCTTATCGCCTTTTTGTAGGCTTTCTAACATCGATTTATGTTTTTTTTGCTTTTGTTGCTGAGGCCGAATAAGGATAAAATAAAATATACCAAATATAATAATTAAAGGTAAAAATTGTTGAAGAGCTTCCATTTTTTAAATCAATCCTTTCGTTTTTTTATTTTTTAAAAAATACTTTTTAAATTATACATAATTTTATTTTATTTAGCAAGAAATTTTTTGTATCTGTCATTTTTTATATCTTCTGAATTCTGGATACCTGCTTCTGGCTTCTCTCATCAAATATCTAACTCAAGAAATTAGATAGAAATTCTTCCTTAAATTCTAATAACCTATCTTCTAATAACGCTAATCTTATATTTTTCATTAAGGAAGACATAAAATAAAGATTGTGGATAGTCCCTAAAATTGAAGCAAGTATTTCATTAGACATATATAAATGACGTAGATAGGCTCGGCTAAAATTCCGGCAGGTATAACACTGGCATTTATTATCTAAAGGCGTAAAGTCATTCTTGTATTTAGCGTTAGTTATAGATAGCTTGCCGGATAAAGTAAGTAGCGAACCATTTCTGGCGTTTCTGGTAGGCAGAACACAATCGAACATATCAATCCCTCTTATGATTCCTTCTAAGATGCTCTGAGGTGCTCCCACTCCCATTAGATATCGGGGTTTATTGTTTGGTAAGCAAGGAACTGTACAATCTAAAATTTCATACATTAACGACTTTGGTTCACCCACGCTTAATCCCCCTATTGCATATCCGGGAAAATCTAATTCTACCAACTTATTAGCATTTTCAATTCTTAGGTCTTCAAAGACGCCTCCCTGAACAATTCCAAATAAGCTTTGGCTGGAACTATGGTGTGCTTCTTTACATCTCCTGGCCCACTGGATAGTTCTTTGGGCAGCAGTTTCTACCTGATATTTACCGGCAGGATAAGGAGTACATTCATCAAAAGCCATAGCAATATCAGAATCTAAAGCCATTTGAATCTCCATCGCCTTTTCGGGACTTATAAAATGTTTAGACCCATCAATATGAGAGTTGAAAGATACTCCTTCATCGGTTATCTTATTTAGCTTCTCCAAGCTGAAAACCTGAAAACCTCCGCTGTCAGTTAATATAGCTCCTTTCCAGCCCATAAATTTATGCAGTCCGCCTGCTTCTGTAATCAAATTATGTCCTGGCCTCAAAAATAAATGATAAGAATTACTTAAAATAATCTGAATACTTAAGTCTTCTAATTCTCGAGGAGTCATTGCTTTAACTGTAGCCTGGGTTCCTACTGGCATAAATACCGGGGTGTCAATTACCCCACGGGAAGTATATAACTTCCCCAGTCTTGCCCTGGTTTTTTTACATTCTTTTACCACTTCGAATTTTATTGTCAAATATGTATAACCTCTTAATTTACATTTTAATCAATTGATAATTTATTTATTTTAGTATATATACCAGTTTGTGATAAACTAAAAATTTAAAGCGAAAAGCGAAAAACCATAATTCAAAACTCTTAACTAGTCGATAGTGAATAGTCGTTAGTCGTTAGCATTAAATACAGGTTTAAAGTGACAGTTTTCGGCATGCGACTAAAAAGTTAAAACTAAAAGCTAAAAATCATAATTATTATTTAAGGATTCAGAAGTTAGAAAAACATACAATTAAAATATGTTTTCATAACTTAAAATAATTCTGAATACTGGATTCTGACTCCTTGCTTCTATTATCTTTGCGAGATACGAGATACGAATTTTGCTTTTCATTTTTCGCTATATATGCTATATGCTACACGCTCTACGCTATCCACTATTTTTCTTCACGCGATACTCGATACGCAATACGCGATACTAATTATTATTCGCTAACCACTATATAATAATCATCGCATCTCCAAAACTATAGAACCTATAATTTTCTTTAATTGCTTCCTGGTATGCCTTAAAAAGAAAATCCTTTCCGGCAAAAGCTGAAGCAAGCATTAAAGGAGTCGATTTGGGAAGATGGAAATTAGTAATTAACACATCTACTACTTTGAATTTATATCCGGGATAGATAAATATATCACTCCAATTGCTGCCGCTTACAATGCTATTTTGATCAACATCAAAAGCAGATTCCAGAGTACGAGTTGTGGTAGTTCCTACCGAAATAATCCGTCTTCCTTCACTGCGAGCTTGATTGATTTTTTGGGCGGCATCAGAAGAAATTAAATAAAACTCTGAATCCATTCTATGTTCTTCTACTTTAGAAGCTCTTATAGGTTCAAAAGTTCCTCGTCCCACGTGTAAAGTCAAATAAACTATTTCAATTCCCTTTTGGGTAAGTTCTTTTAGCAAGGATTTAGTAAAATGAAGCCCGGCAGTGGGAGCAGCAACTGAGCCATCTTGATCAGCATAAACCGTTTGGTAGTCATTTTGCGTCTTTAATTCCTCTTTAATATAAGGAGGAGTGGGCATTTGTCCTACTTTATTTAAAATTTCTGTAAAATTACCCTTAAAATTAAATTGGATAAAATAACTACCTTTTTTTTCGTTCTTACCCTTTACTATCCCCTCTAATTCAGGCCCAAAGATTAGTTTAATACCTGAATGAACAATCTTTCCTGGCTTTACTAAAACTTCCCAATATCTATTCTTTATAGATTTAAGAAGTAAAACCTCTACTTTTCCTTTGGTTTTCTCTTTAAGGCCATATAACCTTGCTGGCAAAACCCTGGTATTATTTAAAACTAACAGGTCGCCCTTTTTAAGATAACCTTTAAGATCCTTAAAAATTTTATGCTGAACTTCTTCCTTGTGCCGATTCAAAACCATTAAACGACTATGATGCCTTGGTTTAATCGGCTTTTGGGCAATAAAACCCGAAGGAAGGTAATAATCGAATTCTTCTAATTTCATTTTACACTCATCTGTCTATTTCAATATTTTTTTATAATATCTATTCCCTGATAATAATATTTCAAAATATCTTGATATCTGGATCCTTGAAGTGTCATACCGTATGCACCCCATTGAGACATTCCAACCCCATGCCCATTTCCTGAACCAGAAAATATAAAGGTTAGGGGAATGTTTGATTCCATAATTTCTACTGTAAGTTTTTTCTCTTCTTTTTTCTCTTCCTTCTCTTCTTTATTTCTCTTCATTAATTCGAGCAATTCCTTAATGGTCCAGTCTTTCTTTTTTTCTAAAATTTCTTTCATTGATTCTTTTTTTTCTTCTTTGCCCTCAATTTCTTCTTTATCTTCTATATCCTTCGCAACATTCAATCCTTTCCCTACTGCCTTAATATTAAAAAGTGTACTTCTGATCAAATCTACCCCCATTAAATTTCTAAAATCATTAGCTTTCATATTAATAACTTTATTATTATCCACAATAAAAGCCAACTCGCTTATCCTGCCGGTTTCACTTTTTTTTACTGGTTCAATGGAAATAACTGAATTTATATTATAACCTTGTTTTTGTAGTTTTTTGGATAAATCCTTCTCCTTTATAGAGCAGGTCCAGGTGTGATGCGGAGGAGACACTTTCTCTTCGAATATTGATTTTACACTTCTTAAATAAGGCAAAAAGCTCCCCCAAACATTTTCACTATCTTCAGTATATCCTCCACTATCAGAATGATAAACTGCATTAATAGGTTTACCTTTATAGGTTATAATCACTCCCCGGGTTTCGTCAACAGCTTTATTGGTTAAGGGGTCTTCATGGTTCACTCCTCCGTAAGCTTGACTGTTAGTTGAAGCACAAATATTGTAACCTTTATCAATATATTTATTCATATTAAAGATAGCGAAGGTTCTGGCTGCAACCGCTTGAGCCTTTAAGGCTTCTGCCGGCCAACGTGGAGAAATTTCTTTCTTTAGAACTCCATAAAGATATTCCTCAATACCGATGATATTGATAACATTCAATTTTCCATGCTCTTTATCAATGTCTATTTCTATATTTCCCCGATAGCGGTACTTTTGCCCATTAACTATAACTATAATCTTGGCATTCCCTACAGGAATAATCTTTATAGGGCCGGAATAAACACCTTTTCCCGTAATTTCTATACCTTTATCATGAGGTAAAAAATTGACTATCTTATTGTGTTCTTCGCTTATAAGATTATTTGATTTCAAATTGTAAATTTTAAAAGTCCCGTCTCCGCTTATATTGGCTTCGTTTTGATTTAGGAATATACCCACTCGAAGTATCGGCTGTTTCTCTGCTGCCAAGATATTATTGGTAAATATAATAAACAGTGAAAAAATACCTATCCCTAGAAATAAAAAAAATTTATCAACTTTCCCCGTATTCAACTTTATCAATTATCTTATCTCCTCTTTTTAATTCTTCGTTTGTGTTTCTTTCATGCTATAGTGTGTAGTAGTATGAAGGTCGAGATACTTTTTATATTATGTCTTTTGTATTTCCTTTTCTTTTTCTTTCCTCACACGGTATTGCCGTGATACTACACGCTATCCGCTGTACGCTCTACGCTAGTTTTGCTATAATAATTTCCCCTGAGCATCCCTTTTTTTGCCAAAATATTTATAAGTTAAATCTGTGGCTACCCTTCCCTTAGGAGTCCGATGAAGAAAACCTTTTTGTAAAAGATACGGTTCATAAACGTCACAAATAGTGTCCGTATCTTCACTGATGGAGGCAGCTAATGTTTGCAGGCCCACCGGGCCGCCGGAAAATTTTTCTACTATAGTAAGTAATAATTTTTTATCTATACTGCACAAACCAAAATCATCAATCTCCATCATTTTTAAGCCATAATCAGCGATTTCTTGGTTAATAACTCCTTCGCCTTTTATTTGAGCATAATCACGAAGTCTTCTCAAAAGTCTATTGGCAATACGAGGGGTACCTCTCGATCTTAGAGAAATCTTTTTTGCTGCTTCTTCGGTTATTTCAACTTTTAATATTTTAGAAGACCTTATCACTATCTGTTCAAGTTCATTTTCCTGATAATAACCGACTCGAGTTATAACTCCGAAGCGGCTTCTTAGAGGCGAAGTAATTAGCCCTGTACGAGTTGTGGCTCCAATAAGAGTAAATTTTGGTAAACTTATGCGGATAGAACGAGCGCTTGGACCTTTGCCGATTAGAATATCTAATTCGTAATCTTCCATAGCCGGATATAGTATTTCTTCTACTGCTCGATTTAAACGGTGAATTTCATCAATAAATAGAACATCGTTTTCCTGCAAATTAGTAATTATGGCTGCTAAGTCTCCTGCTCTTTCGATAACCGGGCCGGAGGTCATCTTAATATTGACTCCCATCTCGTTAGATATTATATAAGCTAAGGTAGTTTTGCCTAAACCGGGAGGGCCATATAAAAGAATGTGATCAATAGGTTCTCCCCTTTTTCGGGCAGCACTTATATATATACTAAAATTTTTCCTAATATTTTCTTGCCCAATAAATTCTTTAAAATATTTAGGCCTTAGTTTTATATCTAAATCCGGTTCTTCTTTCCTTAATCCCAAATCAATAGCTTTTTCTTTAAATTCCATCCATTACTCCATTACTACATCTTAAAATGAAATATTTTTAAAATAAATAATTACAATTATCAAAGACTCTCGATAAATAAAAATTAATAATTATCCTATAATCTTCAGAGATTCTCGAACTAACTCTTCTGCAGTTAATTCGCCTTTAAATTTTTCTTGAGTTTTTTCCACTGCGGACTTTGCTTTTTTGTAAGTATAGCCTAAGACCTTAAGAGCATCTATGGCATCACTTATATTCTCAGATTTAAAAGTTTTTTCTACCCCTGCTTCCAGAAAAGAGATTTTACCTATTTTTTCTTTTAATTCTAACACAATCTTTTTGGCTAATTTATTTCCGATACCCACTATCGCCGTAATTGAATCTAAATCTTCTTGGAGAATTGCTTTACCAAAATCATCGGGGGTCATTTTGGATAAAATATTTAAACCTACCTTCGGACCAACTCCCGGTGTGCTAATCAGCAATTCAAAGAAATTTTCTTCTTCTCTGGTTAAAAATCCATAAAGCATTATTTTATCTTCTCTTAAATATAAATAAGTATAAATTTTAGTTTTATCACCGGTTTTCAAGGAGAGATTATTATAAGCAGGGATATTAATTTGATACCCTATGCCGTTTGCATTTAATACAAGATAGTTTACACCAACTGTATCAACTATTCCTTCTAAAAAAGATATCAAATCCTTGCCTCCTAAAATAATTGTAAGATAAAATCTATTCCATTTACTTATGGATAGTTCAATCAATTTATTGGTTGACATATAGCTAAAAACGCAAAGCGAAAAACTAAAAACCATAATTCAAAAATCAAAACTTTTAAAACCATTCTTGTATCCAGAATTCAGGAGTCAGGAGTCAGAA
>QNBN01000093.1 GCA_003645695.1 Spirochaetota bacterium
ATATCTGTTCATCAGGTTAATTGCAAAAACTTAGCCTCTATTAAAGATTTAGATAAAAGGAGAATTGCTGTTGAATGGTCTAGCAGATCTAAGAGAGTTTACAGTTTTAAAATTTTGTGCCACGACAGGTCTGGTTTGTTGATGGATATATCAACGGCTATCGCCAATGCCAATGCCAATGTGCTTGATATGAGCCTGCATGTTGATGAAAAAGGAATGGTTAACTCGAGCTTCAAGGTTCAGATGGCTGATGAAAAACAGTTGAATCTAATGCTGGAATCGGTTAAATCAATAAAAGATATAATATCTATAAACTACGCTTAATTGCTCCTTATTCAAAATCTTAATAGATTCATCACTGTAACAAATTCCTCAAAAAATCCAAAAAAATGAATAAAAATCATTGACAAGAATGTGAAAAAGTATATTATTAATAAAAAATAGTGGGGAAAAGTGGTGAATTTTCCCATAGTGTGGTATAATTTCTTATTATGAACTCAAATTTGGTTTATCTTTTAATTTAATTATAATCAATAATCACAGTGGCAAATTCCATTCTTGCAGGGATAAAAAGATGTTCATGGGTGAATACAGACACATGCTGGATGAAAAGGGTAGAATCGCTATTCCTGCAAAATTACGGTATTCTAAAGTCGGGGAAACAGAATACTGGGTAACGACGAAGGGTTTTGATAGATGTCTCTTTGTGTATCCTCTTGAAGAATGGAAAAAGATAGTAAAGCATATAAATGACAGGCTTTCTTTTACCAGAAAAGAGGATAGATCTTTTCTCAGAATGTTTGTAGCGCCAGCAACGGAACAGGCCGCTGATAAACAGGGCAGAATAGCATTGCCTTCAAGCCTTAGAGATTATGCAGGGATTAAAAAGGATGTGGTTATCCTGGGGGCGTTGAACCGAATAGAGATCTGGAGTGAGGAAAATTGGAACAAGTACAAAGAAGAAAATGAAAAATCATTTGATTTGATTGGTGAGAAAATTGAAGATTTAAATCTGTAAAGGAAAATGTTTATGTATGCCCATACACCAATATTAGTTGATAAAGTACTTGAGTATCTTGATATAAAGGAGACAGATACTTTAGTTGATTGTACATTGGGGGAGGGAGGGCATTCCTATCATTTTTTACAGAGGTTAACTAAAGGAAAGCTTATTGGTATTGAACAGGATGAGGTTATACTGAATAGGGCTAAAGAAAGGTTGAAGAAGTTTGGGGAGAGGTTTATTCCTATCCATTCTAATTTTTCAAACATAAAAGAAATTTTAACTGATTTGGGTTTTAAAAGGGTTAATAAAATATTTTTTGATCTTGGAGTTTCGATGTTTCATATTAAAGAGAGCAAAAGGGGATTTTCATTTTTAAAGAATGAAGATCTGGATATGAGATTAGATCCTTCAAAAAATATCTCAGCAAAGGATGTGGTAAATAATTTTGACGAAAAAAAATTGGCTAAAATTATCTGGGCTTATGGAGAAGAAAGGTTTTCATCTAGAATTGCCCATTTTATTGTGGAAGAAAGAAAAATAAAGCCTATTACAACATCATTGCAATTATCCGATATAATAAAGAGAGCCATCCCAAAAAAGTTTTGGCCAAAAAGGATACATCCGGCTACAAAGACATTTCAGGCTATAAGAATTTTTGTAAATGATGAAATAGAGATTCTTGAAAATGCATTGAGAGATGCTGTTAAACTTCTTGAGCCAGAAGGAAGAGTCTGTGTGATAAGCTTTCACTCCCTTGAGGATAGAATAGTTAAATCTGTTTTTGGTGATCTTGCAAAAGGATGTATATGTCCCCCGGATTTTCCGGTTTGTATTTGTGGGAGGAAAAAAGAAATTAAGGTATTAACAAGAAAACCTGTTTTATCTGATGAAAAAGAAGTTAGAGAAAATCCATCTTCAAGAAGTGCTAAATTGAGATGTGCTGAGAAACTTTCGGATGCTCAGGAACAAACAAACTTTTCTGAGAAAGTGATTGCGTAAAATGGAATCTTATTCTGTACAGTCAAAAACTCAGGTTAAAACTTTCAGTAGGATATTAAAGCTCATCGCCTTCTTTACAATAATTTTCGCAGTTATCTTTTGTATTACATGGCAAAATATTCAAGTATATCTCTATGAGAAAAAAATAGATGAACTCGTTTCAGTACGAAATGAGCTTGAAAAAGAGGTGTATCTTTTGAGTATAAAGGCTTCGGCCTTAAAATCAAGGGCAAGAATAGCAAAGATAGCAACAAATAAATTGGGGATGTTTAGTATTAAACCGTCAGATATTAAGTTGATTATCTATTAATTTTTTTTGATTTTTTATCTTTGCAAAATTGCAAGCAGATATAGTTATAGAATGGATCAAAGAAGATTAGAAGAGCTGCTCAAAAGTATCAATATTCATTACGTTAGCAATAAAGGTCTATTTAAAAAATATATTGTTAAATCAATATCAACTGATACCAGGTCTTTGAAAAGAGGTGAGCTTTTCATAGCATTAAAGGGTGAAAAATATGATGCCATCCATTTTGTTGATAGGGCTGTTGAGCTTGGGAGTACAGCTGTCCTCTTTGAGATAAAGAGCTTTGAGGATATTAGAAAAGTTATTAATAGTCACCTGAATATACTTTTTATTGGTGTGGATAATACTCTAAATGCCTATTCAGTGATGGCTAAAAACTACCTAAATGGATTCAAGAATCTAAAGAAATTAGCCATAACTGGATCGTGTGGTAAAACAACAATGAGAGGCCTTGTAGCATCGGTTCTTTCTGAGGGGTACAAAACTATTTCAAGTAAAAAAAGTTATAATAATTTAATTGGGGTTTCCAAAACTATTTTCTCAATTAGCAATGAGCATGAGTTCTATATTCAAGAGATGGGGACAAATCATCCTGGTGAAATTAATGATTTAGTATCTATAGTTAATCCTGATGCAGGACTGATTACAAATATTGGTCCTGCTCATATTGGATATTTTGGTAATATTGAGAATATTGCAAAAGAAAAAAAATCTCTTTTACTTGGACTAGGAGGTAATGGTACTGCTTTTATAAATAAGGATAATTCTTTTGCTGAATTTCTTGGAAGCAATATTGAAGCAGAGGTGATTTTCTATGGTATAGGTGGAAACGAAAAGATAAATATCAAATCAATAGATTTGAACAGGTCTGTTTTTTCATATGAAGGGAATGAGATAGTTTTAAAACTACCAGGAAGGCACAATATAATTAATGCAGTAGGGGCCATATCTGTTGGAACCAGATTTGGAATACCGATTGATAAAATTAAGAAGGCTCTTGAAGGTTATAATCCAGAGGAGGGAAGAGGCTTTTTAATTGAGGTTGGCGGTGTAATAATTATTGATGAGAGTTATAACGCTAATCCACTTTCGGTTAAAGCCTCTATCGATTATCTCTCCGAGCTTGAGTGCGAAGGAAAAAAGATTTTTATTTTTGGAGATATGGCAGAGCTTGGAGAATATTCGGAAAAGTATCACAGAGAGGTAGCAAACTATTTGGAGAATGCAAATATAGATTTCATTTTTACGATAGGTAAAGAAACTCTTTCGACCTTTGAAGAAGTTAAAAATAGAATAATATCCGAGTTAAATCACTATTATGATACAGAATCATTGCTGGAAGAGCTTATTAAACGGTTAAGCAGAGGAGATATTGTACTTGTAAAGGGTTCAAGATTTATGAACCTTGATAGATTGATTGATAATATCATACAAAAGTTAAAACATAGATAAAGAGTTTAATCTGGGAATAGTAATTGGGAGGGGAGCTTGTTTTATTATTTTTTGTATCCGTTGCATAAGGAGTTTTTCGCTTTCAATATTTTCAGGTATATAACATTCAGGTCTCTTTATGCAACGGTTACTGCAATACTCATATGTTTTATTTTTGGACCTCCATTGATCAAAAAACTTAAATCCATAGGAACCGGTAATACAATTCGTGAAGATACTCCTTCAAGGCATGAACAGAAAATTGGTACACCCTCAATGGGCGGTATTTTAATTTTGCTATCTATACTAACATCTACACTGTTATGGGGAAACCTTACTAACCGCTATACTGTTCTGGTATCAATATCCACTCTATTCTTTGGAATCGTTGGATTTTTTGACGATTATTTAAAATTTGTTAAAAAGAGTTCAAAAGGATTACATGCCAGGGTTAAACTTATTACCCAGTTTATTATATCTGCAGTTGTCGTTCTTTATATTTATTTTGGGCCAGAAAAAAATGATCAAACTACATTATTATATCTCCCTTTTATAAATCATGCAGTGCTGGATATGTCTTATCTGTATATTCCTTTTGGCATTCTATTAATAATGGGAACTTCGAATGCTGTGAACCTGACTGATGGACTTGATGGCCTCGCAATAGGTTTGATGATACTGGTTGTAGCTTCCTATGCCGCTTTAACATACCTCTCTGGTCATATAAAGATAGCAAATTATTTGAAAATACCTTATATACCTGATAGTGCAGAATTAACTGTATTCTGTATGAGTGTCCTTGGATCTGGAATTGGTTTTTTGTGGTATAACAGCCATCCAGCAGAAGTATTTATGGGAGATACTGGCTCTCTCTCTCTGGGAGGAAGCCTTGGAGTAGTTGCCCTTTTAATTAAAAAAGAGATTCTGCTTTTGATTGCGGGTGGTGTGTTTGTGGCAGAAACAGTTTCTGTTATTATACAAGTTGCTTCGTTTAAGCTATTTAAGAAGAGAGTATTTTTAATGTCGCCAATCCATCATCATTTTGAGCTTAAAGGGTGGAGTGAATCAAAAATAATAGTAAGGTTTTGGATAATTGGTGCGATATTAGCAATGATAGCCCTTAGTACTTTGAAGATTCAGTAAACAGCTATAACAGCTGTTGTATAGGAATAAAAATGGACGAGATATATTCTCCTGTTGATGTTGAGAAAAGGAATTTTTTAGGCTCTACCACTTTTGATCTGGATTATGTGCTTTTTTCAATACTCATAATCTTTTATGGTTTTGGAATTGTAATGGTTTTTAGTGCCAGTATAAGTGAAGGAATAAAACTAAATAACGATTTCTATTTTCTAAAAAGGCAGATATTTTGGACAATATTATCATTAGTTTCATGCCTGTTTTTCATGTTCGCTGATTATAGAATATTTGAGAGATACCAGAGATTAATGGTATGGGGTATAATTGTACTACTTTTTGCTTTGCTTATGCCTCCTTTAATACATATGGGCATAGTGCATAGATCAAGGCGCTGGTTGAAATTTGGTGGGATAGGGTTTCAGCCATCTGAATTTGCAAAGCTTGTTGTGATATTCTATCTGGCTTCTGTTCTGTCAAAAAAAGGAGAGAAGATAAAGGATTTTTACCGGGGTTTTCTACCACCTTTTATAGTTGTGTCAGTAATAGCAATGCTTGTATTTTTAGAGCCAGATTTCTCAACAGCTTTTATCCTTGTTCTTATTTCGATACTTATGTTTTACGTTGCAGGAGTTAGAACTTTATCACTAGTTTCACTTGTTTTTGTATCGATCCCAACCCTTTTGTTGATGATAAATGATAAGGGATACAGGAAGGAAAGAATAATAGGATTCTTGAATCCGTGGTCAGATCCTACGGATAAAGGTTATCAAATAATACAATCCTTTAAAGCCTTTGCCTATGGTGGGGTTTTTGGCAGGGGATTGGGAAGGAGTATACAGAAATTAAAGTATTTACCCATTCCTCATACGGATTTTATATATCCTATTATAGCTGAAGAGCTGGGCTTCTTTGGAGCTATATTTGTTATACTGTTATATATGCTGTTTGCCTATAGGGGATTTTCGATAGCCTTGAGACAGAAGAACAGCTATGAATATCTCCTTGGGTTTGGGATAACATCCCTCATTGTATGGGAAGCAATTTTGAATATAGCCGTTGTTACAGGTTTGCTCCCCTCAACGGGTATATCGCTTCCTTTTTTAAGCTATGGAGGTTCAGGATTGTTGGTTAATTCTATATTAACAGGAATACTTCTTAACCTTTCAAGGAATAATTATAAAAACAGTTACTACGAATCTTCAGTACAGAAAAGAGATGAATTTGTTGAATTATGATTGAAGAATATAAAAAAGATTTTATTAAGGGCAAAAGGTTTGTTAAAAGAATATTCCTGATTCTAATCTTTATTTCTCTGATATTAATAGGGTTAAAACTGTTAAAAGATTTTGGAGGAATTGCATTACTGCCTGTTAAAAAGGTGGTAGTATATGGGAATAATTATATAAGTAGTAAGGATGTGATTAAACTACTTGGTTTGGGACCTACAACATCCATTTTGGGTATAAGCAGGATGAGGGCGATTGAGGAATTGAAGAGTGATTCGAGAATTGAAACTGCCGTTGTTGTTAAGGTTTACCCGGATACGATAAAGGTGTATTTAAAGGAAAAAACAGCATTGCTTCCTTTAAGAGTAGGAGGTGAATGGTATGCTATTAGCAGAGATGGTGTTGTTTTAGGAAAGATAGACGATAATAAGGCAATCAAATCGCCAGGTTTACAAATTCTGAATTATGACGATATTAAAATTGGTTATAAATTGGATAATTTTCTCGTACAGGAGACGTTGAGAAGTATTCAAAGTTTAAAGGATAATGACCCCGGGTTTTTATCTAAAATAGATCAGATATTGATTAAAAAGAGCGGAATCTATTTAAGTATTGGAAATGATAAATATAATGTTTACCTGGGGGATAATATAAATCCGGATGTTTTTAGAAGATTGAAAGCTCTTATAGCAGTTTTAGAAAATAGCAGGGAAGCAGGTGGGGAAAAACAGATAATAATCAATATGAGTTTTTCTCATGCCACAGTAAAAATAAGGGAGTAATGTGATGTATCAGGAAGAAGATATAATTGTAGGGCTTGATATAGGTACCACCAAAGTTTGTACCATTATAGGGAGAGTTAATGAGTATGGTTCTGTTGATATTGTTGGCGTAGGTGTTTCTCCCTCAAGAGGTTTAAGAAAAGGAGTTGTAGTTAATATTGAATCAACAGTTCAATCTGTAGCTACTGCAATAGAAAAAGCTGAACTTATGGCAGGTACCGAGGTCAAATCAGTATATGCAGGGATTGCAGGAGGGCATATTGAAGGAATCAACTCAAGGGGTGTTGTGGCTGTTTCTACACGAAATAAGGAAATTACTCAGGAAGAGGTGGACAGAGTAATAGAGGCAGCTAAAGCAATTGCCCTACCAATGGAGAGAGAAGTTATACATGTGATACCTCAGGAATTTATCGTTGATAATCAGGAAGGAATTAAGGACCCAATAGGAATGAGCGGAGTAAGACTTGAAGCTGAAGTTCATATTGTAACGGGTGCAGTTGCGTCGGCTCAGAATATAGTAAAAAGTGTAAACAGGGCAGGATATATGGTTAACGATATTGTTCTTGAACCTCTGGCATCTGCTTTAGCTACCCTGAAGGATGATGAAAAGGAATTAGGGGTTGTTCTTATTGATATTGGAGGTGGAACTACCGATGTCCTTGTGTACTTAAATGGTAGTATATGGCATACGAGCGTAATTGCTATGGGGGGCAATCATGTGACAAACGATGTTTCTGTTGGTCTTAGAACGCCAGTAAATTCTGCTGAAAAGATTAAAAAAGAATGGGGTATAGCAGTTTCTGATTTAGTTGATCCCAATGAAATTATAGAAGTGCCGGCTGTAGGAGGAAGAAAGCCAACTCAGATCCCAAGACAATTATTAGCAGAAATTATTGAACCAAGAATGGAGGAAATTTTTATACTGGTGAAGAACGAACTTGAAAAACATGAGTTTAAAGATTTGTTGGCGGGAGGTGTTGTGCTTACGGGTGGCGCATCAATGCTGGATGGAACAGAAAAGCTTGCTGAGAGGGTATTTGATATGCCCGTTAGAATTGGCATCCCTGGAAATGTTGGTGGACTTGTTGATGAAATAGCAACACCTGAATATGCAACTGGTGTGGGATTGGTATTGTATGGTCTTAAATCTCAGCCTGAAAGATATATAGAAAACAAAGGGCCAGGACTTTTTTCTAACATCAAGAAAAGAATGGCTGAATGGTTTGGAGAGTTTTTTTAAAATTATGCTATTTAACTAATAACAGGGAGGGGTAATATGAAGATTGAGGTCATCGAAGAGCCAGTATTAGCAAATAAAATAAAAGTAATCGGAATTGGCGGCGGTGGTTGTAACGCTATAAATAGAATGATTGATGTGAATCTTCGCAATATTGAGTTTATTGCAGCCAATACAGACCTTCAATCATTAAATGCTAATAAGGCTCCTATTAAAATTCAACTTGGATCTAAACTTACAAAAGGATTAGGTGCAGGTGCAGATCCAGAAATTGGAGAAAAGGCAGCTTTAGAGGATAGAGATAAGCTTTTTCAGGCCCTTGATGGTGCGGAGATGATTTTTATAACAGCAGGGATGGGTGGAGGAACCGGTACAGGGGCGGCTCCTGTCGTAGGATCAATTGCAAAAGAAATTGGGGCGCTAACCGTAGGTGTTGTAACGAAACCCTTTAATTTCGAACTTGAACGTAAAATGGAAATCGCAGAGGAGGGAATATCAAAACTGCTTGAAGTGGTTGACACATTGATTGTAATTCCGAATCAACAGCTACTTGAGACTGTGGATAAAAGAACCTCTATAATAGAAGCCTTTCGATTAGCAGATGACGTGCTCAGACAGGGTGTTCAGGGAATATCCGATCTTATTACCATTCCGGGTGAAATAAATATAGATTTTGCAGATGTGAAAACAATTATGAATATGGCCGGTGGGGCATTAATGGGAACAGGAGTTGGAAGAGGAGAAAACAAGGCAATTGAGGCAGCTCAAATGGCAATTAATAATCCTCTTCTTGAGGATGCAACAATAGACGGTGCTAAAGGAGTACTTGTTAATGTAACTGGAGGTCCTGATTTATCGTTGTTCGAATATGATGAAATCGTAAAGCTTGTTACTCAGAATGCCGATAGCAGTGCTATGATAATATCTGGTATGGTGATAGATGAAAGCATTAATGATGAGGTAAGAGTAACTGTAATAGCCACTGGATTCTCAAGGAATAAACAGATAGAGGATATTGGAGAGGGTATAAGACAATTTGAGGTATACCCACTCAAAGATTTCGAGCCAAAAAAGAAAAAATTAAATATTACCCAGGATTTACCCATCATGAAAAGTGGGTCTCAAACAAAAAAATATCGTGAAGATGATTACGATATACCCGCATTCTTGAGGAGGAAGGCAGATTAGAAGTGTAGTAAATGAAAGATATCTCTATGAATATTCAAATGCGGGTCATTACAGGGTAGCAGTTTGTTATCCTAATTCCTACCATATTGGGATGAGTAATCTGGGTTTTTTATCCGTCTTTCATCGGTTATCATCTACGAATGGAATTAAAGTTGTAAGATTTTTTTTA
>QNBN01000094.1 GCA_003645695.1 Spirochaetota bacterium
GACACAATTTGAGGGGCACCCTATTATTAAAGAAGATGACTAATTAAACCCAAAATGCCCGAAATAAAACCAAACGAGATATATACTACCGAGGAAGCAAGAGATTTTTTGAAAATCAGCGACAGCACAATAAAAAGGTTCTTAAAGAAAGGAATAATCAAAGCGTATAAGGTAGGTGGAAGATATCGTATTTGGGGGAGCGAGATTCTAAAATTAGTATCTCCTGAATTAGAGTCAAAGGTTTACAGGGTTTATAAGAAAGTTAAAGATAAAACCAGAAGAACAATCGAGGATTGGTAATATTTCTCTTGGAATTTGATAACAGCTGTTATGCTGTTATCTTCATTAAATATATTTATGAGAAAGCATAAAGCAGTAATTTTGGCAGGAGGCAAAGGAACACGTCTCTATCCTATTACTTATGAAATTCCAAAGCCTTTATTGCCAGTAAAAAGAAAACCCATTTTAAGCCATTTGGTTGATCTTTTTATTGAGCAGGGGATAAAAGATATTGCTGTTTTGGTTCATAAAGAATTTAAAGAGGAATTCGAGTGGTGGGAGAAAAGATATCATCCAAATCATAAGATTTTGATTCAAGAAGAAGAAAAACACTTAGGTACTCTTGGAGGTTTATGGAACTTGAAAGATTGGCTTTCTGGAAGTGATTTCTTTATAAGTAACGGAGACGAATTAAAGAAAATCGATCTCAAAAAGATGACTGATTTTCATCAAAAGAAACCTGTGATAGCTACAGTAGCTTTAGTAAAAGTAAAAAATCCTCAAGATTATGGAGTGGTGATTTGCAAAAAAGGACTTGTCTGTGAATTTATAGAAAAACCCAAAAGTCCTCCTTCTGAGTATATCTCCTCAGGTCTTTATATGTTTTCTCCAGAAATTTTTGAGTATCATCCCGGGCCTAAATTTAGTATGATCGAAACTGATCTCCTGCCTAAATTAGTAAAAGAGAACAAGGTCGGAGGTTTTAAATTTCAGGGAAAATGGATAGACTGTGGAACTTTCCAACGTTATGAAGAAGCCTTAAAAAAATGGAAATAAAATATTCATGATATGAATTCCAAGAGTATTATTAGATTTAGAAAATTGTTCTTTAGCAATTTAGGAGTAAAGCAGACTATTATTAAAAATACCTTCTGGTTAACTATAGGTGACGCAGGAAGCAGATTTCTAAAATTGGTTTTACTTATTTACGTTGCTCGGATCCTAGGAGCTACTGAGTATGGAAAATTTAACTTTGCTTTATCTTTTGTTCTGTTATTTAATGTTTTTGCCGACCTTGGGCTTAACCAAATCATAGTTAGAGAGTTTGCTAAAGAAGATAGAAAAGAGAAAGATTTTTCTAGCCTCCTTTCATTGAAAATTTTATTAGGATTAGGAGTTCTAATTCTAATCTTAATCTCTTCTTTTGTAATAACACCCGATTCCATTATCCGGAAGGTAATTTGGATTTTAGCCTTGAGCAATATAATCTCTGATGTTTTTTTGATATTTTATGCCTTTCTTCAAGCCAGACAAAAAATGGAATGTGAAGGAGTCGTTCGAATCTCTGAAGCCCTGTTTTTAATCGGGATGGGGCTTGCTGTTCTGTTTTATTTCCCTTCAATTGAGAATTTAAGTTTTTGTTATTTGTTTGCTAGCCTGTTTTCTTTAATTGTTATTTTATTATTCTTTCATTTTAAAATTCAGGAATTATCTCTTTCTTGGAGTAAATCAGTTTGGAAAAAGTATTTATCTATGTCTTGGCCTTTAGCTTTAATATCCTTATCTTATATTATTTATAATCGCATTGACTCTGTGATGATGGGGTGCTTAGGACAAATTACTCAAACTGGTTGGTATAACGCTGCTTATAGAATTATTACTGCAACTATAATTCCAACCGGCATAATTTCTAATAGTTTTTTTCCGGTCTTAAGTAAGGCCTTTAAAGAATCAAAAGAGAAATTTCAGAGAATATGGAATTATCTGACAGAAATAATGATTTTATTGGCAACCCCTTTGGTAATTGGAGGAGTGGTTCTGTCTCCAAGAATCATTAATTTCATTTATGATGAAAGTTTTTCTCCTTCTATTTTGGCTTTTCAGATATTGATTGTTATGGCTGGTATTATATTTCTTTATAATTCTTTTCGTTGGGTTTTAATTGCAGCTAATCAGCAAAAAAAACTTTTCTTTGCCGTTTTATCTGGAGCTATAATTAATATTATTTTAAATCTAGTTTTAATTCCAAAATATAGTTTATATGGAGCGGCTGTAGCTACCGTAATTACTCATATTTTAATTTTTATTTTACTTGTTAACTATACTTTAAGATTTACAACAATTAGACCATTTAATCTGAAAATCATAATAAGCTTTGTTGGGGCAATCCTTTCTAGTTTAGGAATGTATGTTGTAATAATTCAATCCCAGATTTACTATCTTAATATTGTGTTGACTATTTTAATTGGAGCAGGAATTTATTCAATTTGCCTTTTTGGGTATAAAAAAATAGTAAATCGATATTCATGGAGATAACTTTAACTATAGCCGGATTTATTATTTTAGGATCTCTAATTTGCGAATTTATTGATTCTGCTTTTGGAATGCTTTATGGTACTATTCTGTCACCAGTACTTATTATTGTCGGATTTGAACCATTACTAGTCGTTCCTTCAATTTTATTCTCTCAAGCAATAGGGGGAAGTACCGCTTCGATATTTCATCATCGTTTAAAAAATGTAGATTTCAGTTTAAAGAGTGTAGATCCAAGTTATATTAGGACAAGATTGGCACAGTTAGGTTATAAAGAAAGCTTTAACAGAGGAACAACCAAAGATTTAAAAGTTAGTATTTGTGTTGTTTGCTTTGGGGTTATGGCCACTATTGTTTCTAGTTTAATTGCCGTTAATATTCCAAAAGTTGTTTTGAAAACCTATATTGGGATGTTAGTCCTGATAATGGGAATAATTCTTCTTTCTAAAGCTAAATTTAACTTTTCTTGGAGGAAAATAATTGCCGTAGGAATATTGAGCGCTTTTAATAAAGGTATTTCCGGAGGAGGTTTTGGGCCAGTAGTCACTTCTGGCCAAATAATTTCCGGCCGAGACGGTAAAGGTTCAATAGGAACTACTGCTTTGACCGAAGTTCCAATCTGTGTAACCGGCTTTTTAGTTTATTTATTGACAAAAGGAATTCCAAATTGGAATCTTCTTTTATTACTTACTGGAGGAGCCGTCATTGGAGCTATGATTGGTCCTTATTTCACTGCTAGATTTAAATCGGAAAAGAGATTAAAAATAATATTAGAAGTTTTAACAGTGGGTTTAGGAATTTGGACTTTAACCAAGTCTTGGCTAATTTAGTTGATTAGGTGATTAATATATAATATAATATAAACATTTAATATAAGGTAAATATTATGGATTTCCATCTTCAACAATTAGAGCAAAAAAGTATTTATGTTTTGAGAGAAACCAAGGCACGATTTAAAAACCCTGCTATGCTTTGGAGCATGGGGAAGGATTCAACCTGTATGCTTTATCTTTGTAAGAGAGCCTTTTTTGGGAAGTTACCTTTTCCAGCCATTCATTTAGATTCAGGTCATGACTTTCCCGAGACTTATCAGTTTAGAGATAAAATTGTTCAAGAGTGGGGAGTAAATCTAATAATTGGGAAAGTTAAACATGAAATAGATGAAATTTCCGGTACCACAGAAGGTCTTAATAAGGCCGATTGTTTAAAGAAATTATTAGATGAATATAAATTTGATGCTCTAATCGTTTCGATTAGGAGAGATGAGCATGGAATTCGGGCTAAAGAAAGATATTTCTCTCCCCGCGATGAAGAATTCAAGTGGAATTTTGAAAATCAACCCCCGGAAGTATTCAATTATATTTCTGAATTCAAAGATGCTTCCCATGTTAGAGTCCATCCTTTACTACATTGGACAGAATTAGATGTTTGGATGTACACCAAGGAGAAAAATATCCCTTTTAATCCTTTATATTTGGCTAAGAACGGAAAGAGATATAGGTCTTTAGGGTATAGAGAGGTTACTCATCCTGTTCAATCTAATGCTGATACTATTGATAAGATTATCGAAGAACTTAAGAGCAGTCAAATTGGAGAAAGATCAGGCCGAGAACTCGATAAAGAAAAAGAATATGTGATGCAGAGATTAAGAGAGTTGGGTTATATGTAATAAAACAAATTTATGCAAGAAATCCCTATCGTTCTAATTGGTCATAAAGATCATGGTAAATCCACTTTAATTGGAAGGTTGCTTTTGGATACTAAATCAGTCAGAGAAAGTAGATTAAAAGAAGTTAAGGAAGTAGATGAATCGATTGGTCAGAAGTTTGAATTGGCTCATTTAGTTGATAGTTTTAAAGAAGAAAGAGAAAACGAAATGACTATGGATACCACCCGAGCAATTTTGAAAGGAAAAGAAAGAAATTACCAGTTAATTGATGTGCCTGGACATAAGGAATTGATTGCTAGCATGTTAACAGGAGCAGCCGGAGCAGAAGCGGCATTGTTATTAGTTTCAATTGAAGAAGGAATAAGAGAGCAGACTCGGCAGCATTTGGAAATTGCTAAACTCTTAGGAATTGACCAATTAGGAGTGGTGGTGAATAAAATGGATAAGGTTGGTTACCAGAAAGAAGAATTTGATCAAATAACTGAAAGAATGAAAGAAATTTTAGACAAAATTGGTTATTCTTCTGAAAATATTCATTTTTTTCCGATCTCTGCGTGGGAAGGAGATAACGTGGTTGAAAGATCAAGAAAAATGCCTTGGTATAAAGAAAAAACAGTCCTAGAATTTATTGAAGGAGAAATTAAAGAACCTGAATCTTTTCAAAATCTTCCTTTGATCTTTTTAGTTCAAGACAAATATCTTGATGAGTGCAAGGAAATTTTGGTTGGACCAGTAGAGAGTGGAAGATTGAAAGTGAATCAAAAAATATTGATTTTGCCAGATAGAAGAGAAGGTGAAATAAAAACAATTAGGGATATTACTGGAGAGTCGGTGGAAGCTGAGACTGGTCAAAACATCGGAATTGAGATTTGCCAAGGAAAGAAAATGTTAACTAATATATCAAGGGGAAACGTGATTACTACTCTGAATTCTAATATAAAAACAAGCCGAGATATCTCGGGAGAAATTTTTTGGATAACAGCGCCTTCAGGTAGTAATTTAGTTTTTGAGTGCGGAACCGCCAGTGTGGAAGGCCAGCTTGTTGAGCCAAAAGTAGTAAACCAAGGTGAGAAAACATATTATAGAATTTTACTCAGAAAGGAAATAGCGGTCTTTCCTAGAAGTAGAACTATTCTGGGAAAGATAGTTATAAAGGATAAAGGAAAAATCATTGCCGTAGGTAGTATTCAATGAAATTAGAAAATAAAAAAATATTAGTAACAGGAGGAGCAGGATTTATTGGTAGTAATTTAGTAGAGTTCTTGCTTGCCAGAAACGGAATAGAGGTTGTAGTTTATGATAATCTTTCTTCGGGCAAAAGAGAATTCATTGCCCCTTTCTTTAAAAATTCTAATTTTAGATTTATTGAAGCGGATCTATTAAATAAGAAAAAACTGGCAGAGGAGATTAAGGAAATTGATATTGTTTTTCATCTGGCCGCTAATTCGGATATTCGTTATGGAATGAGACACCCAGAAGTAGAGTTAAAAAATGGAACGATAGCCACTAGTAATCTTTTAGAGGTAATGAAGGAAAATAATGTTAGAAAAATAGTTTTTTCTTCTACTTCGGCAGTTTATGGAGATAAGCCTAAAGTTGTTCCTACTCCAGAAAATTACGGTCCACTTTTTCCAATCTCCTTTTATGGCGCCGGTAAGTTAGCCTGTGAAGGGTTAATTTCAGCTTATTGTCATAACTTTGGTTTTTATGCTTGGATTTTTAGATTTGCTAATATTGTTGGAAAGAATGGAACACATGGAGTAGTTTTCGACTTTATTAAAAAGTTGAGGAAGAATCCTAGAGAATTAGTAATATTAGGAAATGGAGAACAAAGCAAGCCATATTTATATGTAAAGGAGTGTGTAGAAGGTATGATTTACGGGGTAGAGAAAGCAAATGATCGATTAAACTACTTTAATTTATCCTGTAGAGGAGCAACAAGAGTAAAAAAAATTGCTCAAATTGTAACTCAAGAGATGGGACTAAAGAATGTTAAATTTAAGTACACTGGCGGAGAGAGAGGATGGTCGGGCGATGTTTCTCAGGTAAGATTAGATCCAAGAAAAATGAGGAGCCTAGGGTGGGAATCAAGATTAAGTTCCGACCAAGCTATAAGATTAGGAGTTAAAGAGTTAATAAACCAATTATAAATTTATGCAAGTAGTAATTTTGTGCGGAGGATTAGGAACAAGGTTAAAGCCCATCACAAATAAAATTCCCAAGGTAATGATTAGGTTCTGGGGAAAGCCATTCTTGGAATATGTTAGGAGGATTTTTTCAGCTCAAGGTTTTCATAACTTTGTGCTTTGTGTAGGGTACAAGGGAGAAGAAATAGAAAAATATTATGGTGATAATATGGTATATAGTTATGACGGAGAAAAACTTTTAGGAACAGGGGGCGCTCTGAAAAAAGCAGAACCTCTTTTAGAAGACGAATTTATCTTAGTTAATGGGGATACTTATTTAAACATGGATTACCACGACTTAATTTCAAAGTTTAGAGAAAGTGGGAAGTTAGCTATGATGGTAGTTTATCCTAAAAGAAAAAAAAGAAATGATGTTTTAGTGAAAGATGGTTTGGTATTGAGATACGATAAGATTATCAGAAAGAATGTCAATGCTGTCTGGGTAGGGGTAATGATGATGAAAAAAGCAGTACTAAAGTTAGCTCCAAAAAAGAAAGCCTTCTCTTTAGAATTTGAAATTTTTCCAAAATTAATTAAAAAGAAAGAGTTAGCTGCTTATATTGTCAAAAATAAATTTTATCCAATAGGTCGTAAGGAGCAAATTAGAGAATTTATTAAAGCTTTTCAATGATTGTTTCTCAAACACCATTTAGAATAAGTTTTGTTGGAGGGGGAACTGACTTTGAAGATTTTTATCGAAGATATCCTGGTCGAGTTTTAAGTACTTCAATTGATAAGTACATTTATGTTGCTGTTAATAAAAAATTTGATGACAGGATCCGAATAAGCTACTCTAAAACAGAAAATGTCAAAGACGTAGAAGAGATAGAGCACCTAATAGTAAAAGCAGTATTGAGGGAACTCGGAATTAAGAAAGGCGTTGAGATTGTTTCAATAGGAGATATTCCTGGCAAAGGAACTGGTTTGGGTTCTTCAAGCAGCTTTACAGTAGGTTTATTGAAAAGTCTTTATTCTTATTTAGGCGAATCTATTCTTCCAGGGGCTTTGGCTGAGAAAGCAGCTGAAATCGAGATTAAAAAGGTAGGTGCTCCTATCGGAAAACAAGATCATTATGCTGCTGCTTTTGGTGGATTAAACCAAATTACTTTTAATCCGGATGGAACTGTTAATGTTGAACCAATTTATCTAACTCCAAAAATTAAACAGGAATTCCAAAGGCATCTACTGATGTTCTATACCGGAATTCAGAGATCTTCTACCCCGATTCTATCAGAGCAGAAAGTAAATATTGAAGAGAAAGTCGAAGATTTAAAAAAACTCTCAAATTTAGTCCCCATTTTCAGAAAGGCTATTGAAAAGGGAAATTTTAAAGAAGCCGGTGAGCTTCTTCATCAAAACTGGTTAATAAAGAAAAGATTATCTTCGAAAATTTCCAATTCTTTGATAGAACAGATGTACAATAAAGCTATACAAGCAAAAGCTTGGGGGGGAAAGATTTTAGGAGCTGGCGGGGGAGGTTTTCTTTTAGTAATCGCCTCGCCAGAAAATCACCTTGCGGTTAAAAGAGCTTTGAAAAATTATCAGTTAGTTTCTTTTCGTTTTACCGAATCTGGTAGTAAGATTATTTTAAGGAATTAAAATTATGGAAAATTATGTCAAAAAATTTTTAGGGGAAGTAGGTGTAAATTTAAAAAAAGTTTCCTGGAGAGAGATTGCCAAGACAATGAAAATTCTTCAAACAGCTTATGAAGCAGATGGGAAAGTTTTTCTTATAGGTAATGGTGGTTCAGCTGCTATCGCTTCTCATTTTGCTAATGATTTGAACAAGACTATCTTTGGAAAAAAAGGAGAGAAGAAAGTAAAGCGTTTTCAGGCCATTTCTCTAACTGATAATATTCCAACGCTAACTGCATGGGCGAATGATGTAGGATATGAGTATGTGTTTTCTGAACAACTAAAGAATTTTGCTCAAGAGAAAGACGTCTTAGTTACTATCAGTTCTAGCGGTAATTCTCCCAATATAATTAAAGCTGCCCAGACTGCCAAATCTTTATATCTACCAATTATTGCTTTTGTTGGGTTTGATGGAGGGAAATTAATATCCTTAGCCGATGCTAAAATTCATGTTCCTTCAAATAGTTATGCAATAGTTGAAAGTTGTCACGGAGCCATCTGTCACCATATTATTACTTACTTTCAAGAATTAATTGAATAAGAAATATGAAAAGACAAAACATTATTTTAATAACAATAGATTCTTTAAGAGCTGACCACCTTGGATTTATGGGTTATCAGAAAAATATTAGTCCTAATATTGATAGATTGGCCGATGAAAGTGTTGTATTTACTAACGCTTTTGCTAATGGACCTGTTACTCCTCATTCTTTCCCTTCTAGTTTAACTTCTACTTACCCTTTAGATTATCAAGGTCCCAGAAAGATTGATAGACCGCGTGTGTTAATAAGTGAAGTGCTAAAGAGATACGGCTTTATTACTGCTGCCTTCCATTCTAATGCATATCTTTCAAGTTTTTTTGGCTACAACCGCGGCTGGGATTATTTTGAAGACATTATTCCTGATTATGATTTACTTTTATCCTTCGGAAGAAAAAGTTTCAAGAGAGAAATTTTTAAGAAGTGGCTTCTATTTTTAGCTAAGATATCTTTCAGTTTTTCTCCAGAAATGACTTTTAGAATTAGATATCTTTTTTATAAATTTGGTCTTTTGAGAACAACTCCAAAGAGTGTTGCTCCTGCTTCTTATATAAATCAAATTACAGAGGATTTTATTTCTTCTATAAAAAATGAAAATCGTCCATTTTTTTGCTGGATTCATTACATGGATGTCCATTTACCGTATTTTCCTTATGACTGTTATTTTAAAGACAGAAAACTTTCTTATCATGAGTTAGTTAGTAAAGAACTCCCAGGTTTTCTTTCCGAGAAATATTTTTTTGAGGGACCATTCAAGAAATTTAGCCAGAAATATTTAAAAAACACAATTGACTTTTATGATCAAGGGATAAAGTATCTCGATGAACAGATAGGAGATTTTATAAGTTTTTTAAGAGAGGCGGGTGTTTATCAAGATACTATTATTTTCCTTACGGCCGATCATGGAGATGAATTTTTAGA
>QNBN01000095.1 GCA_003645695.1 Spirochaetota bacterium
CTACAAATAAATTTATAATAAATTTTAGTTTTCCGGTTATAATTATATTGTAGGGGCACAATGAATTGTGCCCTCACCATTTTATTGCCCGATTTTTCCGTGGGCACGATACATCGTGCCCCTACAATACCATTCCCCGATCAGGTCGAGGACGGGTTTGTTTACTTTTTAGGTAATAACCATAATATATTACTTATATTATCAAAAATGTTTCAAAAATACAAAGGTCTTTTTTGCGGGATACCTTCTTTTCTGGGATATTTTGAAGGAGTATCTTTTATTTTCTTGATTACCAGGAGATATCTTTCCTGATTTATAAAGGGAATCCGAATATTTTCCACTCCAATCAGCTCCCCTCCCAAAAGCCGAACTGTCTTTAAGGCTTTATCGATTTCTTCCTTATACGACCTTCCTTTCTGTGCCACAAATAATCCCCCTACCCTTACCAAAGGAAGGCAATATTCGCTTAGAGTGCTCAAATGGGCTACCGCTCTGGATAAAGCTATATCATATTTCTCCCGATGCTCCGGGTATTTCCCAAAAGCTTCCGCTCTGCCATTAAGCACTTCAACTTGCTGAAAATTCATCTCTTCGCCTAATTTTTCTAAAAATATGGTCTTCTTCTTTCTCGCTTCCAGGAGAGATAAACTAATTGAAGGGCAGGTTATTTTAATCGGCACACCCGGAAATCCTGCGCCCGTTCCTACGTCAATAACTCTTATTCCTTCTGTATCGATATATTTACTAATAACTTTTATACAACTAATAGAATCCAAAAAGTGCTTAATAATTATTTCCCGGGAAGTCTTTAAAGAAGTTAAATTAATTTTTTGGTTCCATTGGCTTAATAATTCCAAATATCGGGAAAATTTTTTAATCTGCTCTTTCTGGAGATTAATACCCATTTTTTGGGCACCTTCAATTAAAATGCTTTCATCGTCTTTTAACAAAAAAGGGGGCCTCACTTTCTAATCTACCAATTTGCCGATTCACCGGCGCTTCAACTTACCAATTATGATTAGCTAACAATTTAATCTAGTCGTTAGTGAATAGAACTAGGGTAGAGCGTACAGTGTACAGTGTTTAGTCAAGAAAGAGGATGCCATATTCGTATCTCGTTTAGGATTAGCTAATTAAAGAATTAATAACGGCTCAGCGTAGGGGCACGATGCATCGTGCCCAAAGTACAGACTTGACTGTATTTTAATTAATGTAAGGGTTCGATTCATCGAACCCTTAAAAAACACCAAATAGCCCCGGGCGGATGAATCCGCCCCCTACGTCAGATTCATAGTAATAACACAAAACATAATAAACTGTAAACCGAAAACCTGAATTTATACTAACGACTGGTAAAACTTTTCCACAATTTATCCACATAGATACAATAATATAAAATACTATGATTTAAGTCCATTTTAATTCAAATACCGAAAAACTACAATGAAAAATCTTTTTTAATTTGTCGAACCGTAATTCGTTGATACAAATAAGATAATTAAACGCTTTACATAAGCAACCTTTTAGCCTATTTTATTTATGCGGAGACCACTTTAGTTGAGGGGATAACTTAAAAGCTTTGATTTTATTTAAGTCGAAGTTTTCCACAGTTTATTCACACTTTGTTTTTTAAATGTTCCACGTGGAACATTTCCCTTTTAAGACAATTTTTATTGTATGGATATAACCCAAAAAACTCAAAGATATTCTTAGCAGGGTATATATAGCATTTTGTAATATTATGAAATATTATAGGTGCCGTGTTGCAAATAATTTTACAATAAATTATGGTTTTTTGGCTGCAGTTATGTATTAGGGGCACAATGAATTGTTCTCTCGCCATACTATTACTTAATTTCTCCCGTGGGCACGATGCATCGTGCCCCACATAACCATTCCCCGATCAGGTCGAGGACAGGTTTATTTACTTTTTGGGTTGTAATCATTGTATTACGCAAAATTAATCTATTATTTCCCAATACAAAAACGAGAAAATATATCGTTAACTATTTCTTCACTTATAGAATCCCCGGTTATCTCTCCCAAGGAATCCAGGGCATCTTTTAAATCGACAGTTAAAAGATCATAAGTTATTTTCTTCTTTAAACCTAATAATACCTGTTCCAACGCCTGTTTTGCTCTATTTAGTTGGCTTGCCTGCCTCACGTTATTTATAACCACTCCGTTTTCCGGTATTACCAACCCCTCTGTGGCCGCCCTGGCCAGCTTTTCTTCCAATTTTTCTATTCCAATCTTTTCTTTCAAAGACATCTTTATGCTATCTTTAATATCTAAAAGACTAAATAACTTCTCTCTATTAATCTTTTCGCCTAAATCTATCTTATTTTCGATCACTATAACCTTTTTGTTTTCGTTTTTTCCTTTATTTATTTCTCTAATTACTTCTTTATCTTCCGAAGACAGTGGAACGCTTGCATCGAACATGACCAAAATCAGCCTGGCTTCTTTTAAGTGTTTCATCATCTTTTTAATGCTTATCTTTTCTATAACATTTTCCGGGTCTTTAAGTCCGGCTGTATCTATAATTTTAAAAGCTATCCCCTTGATATTTACTAATTCTTCAATAGTATCTCTGGTTGTTCCTGGCAGGTGGGTAACAATAGCCCGATTTTCCCTCAATAAAGTATTGAAAAGGCTGGATTTCCCTACATTAGCTTTACCGACTATCAGAGCGCTTATCCCTTCTTTGAGTATTTTCCCGTAATCCAGAGTCTCTATAAGAGAATTAACTTCTTTTAAAATATAACTTATATTTTCTTCTACCTTTTCCGGGGATATTTCCTTAATGTCCTGGTCGGGAAAATCCATAGGGGCTTCAATCTCTGCGGAAATCCTTATCAAGCTGCTCCTCAAATCTGTAATCTTCCTCTTCAGGTTCCCGCCCAATTGAGCCAAAGAAGAACTTAAACTCCTCTCGGTTTTCGCCTGGATGAGGTCAATTACTGCTTCCGCCTGGCTTAGGTCAATCCTGCCGTTTAAAAAGGCTCTTTTGGTAAATTCTCCCGGTTCAGCCATCCTTGCTCCGCAATTAATCACCGCCTCCAATACTTTCCTGAGAGAGAGTATCCCCCCGTGGCAATTAAATTCTACGGTGTCTTCCCGGGTATAAGTTTGGGGTTTTTTCATTAATACCAAAATAACCTCATCGATTTTCTCCCCGCTTTCGGGATTTACTACAAATCCGTAATGAACGGTATGGCTGAGGAAATTTTTAATCTTTGTTTTATTCAATTTTTTATCTCTAAATACTTCTTGGGCTATTTCTAAGGCTTTTGGACCGCTTATTCTGACAATGCCGATTCCGCTCTCCCCGATCGGGGTAGAAATAGCGGCAATGGTATCATTTTCCCAAAATTTCATAAGTGTTCTCCTTAACTTTCTTATCGTGTATTGCGTATTTCGTTAAAAAAATCAAGATTCAGAAACAGGGCTACGACGTATCATAACCAAAGTAGGATAAGCGAGACGCCTAGTTAATATTTTTCAACCGTTAATTAGTACAAGAAGACAGGCGGGACGCCTGTCCTACGATTTTGCCATTTCCCCCTCACCCTAACCCTCTCCCGCCAGGGGAGAGGAAAGATAAGGACGGGTTCGATGAATTGTACCCCAACAACATATTACTTATTTCGGGCAGACACAAGGTCTGCCCCTACTTGTATCTTACGAACTTATCTCTCTTTTTCTTCTTTCACTATCCGCTATACGCTGTACGCTCCACGCTAGTTCAGCAATACGCGATACGAAAATAAAAAGCATAAAAAGATTAATATTCATCCTGGGGATAATATCTAACTTCTTATGCTTGTTAATAGTTCTTTATTATTCTTCTGTATTGTTTTCTTCTTCTTTTGGGGCTATAATAACTCTTCTAAAAGGTTCTATTCCTTCACTATAAGTGCTCAACAGGGGTTCTTCCTGTAAAACAAGGTGAACAATTCTTCTTTCCACCGCATTCATATAACAAAGAGCGATCTTCTTTCCTGTTTTTTTCACTATTTCCGCTTTTTCATGAGCATATTTGGAAACAACATCTTCCCTTCTTTCCTTATATCCTTCTATATCAACTACTATTTTTCTTCTTTTAGATTCTTCGATTTCTTTGTTAGCTATGATGTTAACGATATACTGAAGGGCATCAAGGGTATGTCCGTGTCTTCCAATCAATACTCCGGGATTAGAGGTTTTTATTCCTAAAACAATTCTGTCAGCCTCTTCATCGTTAATAACCTGTATTTCTCCGTCCTCTATAATAAAATTTATTATTTTCTCCAGAGTTTTTTGAGCTTTTTCTTGAAGACTTATTTCAAAGTCATTAATGTTCCCCAAATCTATCTCCTTTTTTACGTATAAACCGTAGATTTAATATTCTGGTTTAATATAGCCGAATAAAATATTTATCCTTAATTTAACTATATCCTTTGAATAGTCGTTAGCATTCAATGTAAGTTTTCGGTTGTCGGTTATTATTATACAAGGGAAAACTAAAAGCTGAAACCATGTACCCGCACGCAGAGAACGACCGAACTATCTTCTTTTGCTTTTTTTATATTTTTTAGTCTTGCTCCTGGAAGAGCTTCCCCCGTCTGTTGCCTCATAACCCGGGATCCAGGGTTCTTCTTTGGGTTTGGGGGCCACCGATTTTCCCGGCTTTTTGTCAGTTGTTTTCTCTTTTATAGCCGAAACAACTTCTTTCGGCATTTCATCTATTGCCGGCATTTTCTTATTAATCAGATACTGCTGCCCGATCCCCAGAAGGGTAGAGGTAAACCAGTATAGAGTCAAACCCGATGGTAGGGTAAAGCTCATGAAACCGATCATTAAGGGCATCATAATATTCATCATCTTCTGGGTCTGTTCAGAAGACCCTCCGCCCTTACCCGTACCGCCGGGGGAGGAGGTCATCTTTTGTTGAATATACATTGAGCCTCCTATTAAAAAAGGCATTATTCCAAGATATTGTATCCCAAAAATTCCACTGCCCGGCAATTTGATTAACTGGTCAGGCAAAGACAAATCTTTTAACCATAAAAAGCCCGGGTTTCCGTTATACACCGCATATATTTTAGTGTTAAATTCTCTTAAAACCTGGAAAAGCAGAATCAATATGGGCATTTGAATTAATAGGGGCAAACATCCGCTCATAGGGTTGACTTTGTGTTCCTTGTACAAAGCCATCAATTCTTTATTTAATCTTTCCTTGTCGTTCTTATACTTATCCTGTACCGTCTTCATCAGGGGTTGAATCTTCTGCATCTCCCTCATAGAAACCATCTGTTTTTGCATTAGGGGATATAAGAGAGCCCTGATAAGGACGGTCATTAAAATAATAGCAATACCGTAGTTGTGGGTAAAGCTATAAAAAAATACTATTATATCGGCGAAAACATCGCCAAAAAAACTCCATAGACTTCCCAAATATTTTTCTCCTTTATATTTTTTGTTTTTATTTTTATTGTATTTATTTTATTTATATTATCGTACTGTATTCTGTTTCTATTTTTGTTGCTTGTGCGCACAAACCCCCACAGAACCGGGAAGGGGATCATAACCGCCCGGGTTGAAGGGGTGACAGCGCAATATCCTCCCCGCTGAAAGCCGCAACCCCTTTAAAAGGCCGTATTTTTTCAGGGCCTGTGCAGCATATTCGGAACAGGTAGGATAAAACCGACAGGTGGCAGGCTTTAAGGGGGATATATATTTTTGATAAAATCCTATTAGTAAAATAATTATTTTATTCATAAAATCTCTAATGAAATTCCAATACTTTTTCTTTTCTTTAAGAAAGCGCATAGATTTTCTTTAAATTAGTCTAAATCTCCTATTTGCTGCTTCTTTTTATAAAAACAATTTCCCTTTATAAAAAAGGCTTTCTAAGTCATAATGTATCTCAAAATAGTTTGCTTTTCTAATATCATTTTTGGCCAATACAATTATATCATATCCGGAAAGTAATTTCTTGTTTAGTATTCGGGCTGCTTCTTTCAGCCGCCTTTTTATCTTGTTTCTATCTACTGCTTTTCCTGTTTCTTTTTTTACTATCGTCCCCATTCGGTTAAAATCGTAATCGTTTTCTAAAACAAATATTACTAAATTCTTACCTTCGACTCTTCTTCCTTCCGAAAAAACCTTCTTAAATTCACTGGTTTTTGACAATTTTCTCTTTATCAAAATTCCTCTTGTTCTTTAGTTTATAAAAATTAATTATCCGGATACCGTAAGGCGTTTGCGTCCTTTTAAGCGTCTTCTCTTTAACACTAAACGGCCGGCTTTAGTGCTCATTCTTTCTCGAAATCCATGTACTTTCAGTTTTTTTCTGGTGTTTGGTTGATAAGTCCGCTTCATTTAGCTGGCTCTCTCCTTCTTTTTTAAAATGTAGAATTTAAAATTCATTGAAAATTATATCTTTAATACCCTCTAAATGTCAAGTTTATGAGGATAATCCGTATCTAGTATCTCGTGAATCGTATATCGCAAAGAGAATAAAACCTAAGAATCAGAATAAATTCGTATTAATTATTGAGTTACTGGGGAGTAACGTTCTTCCTTTTATATAACTACTTTGTAAAAGTTTAGACTAGTAGGAAAGTCCCAAAATTTTATTTTCACCTTTAAGTTTTTCTGTTTTGGGTAGATTTTAAAACTTCATTTGATAGTTATCTTCCCGCCTCCAGTTAATGCGGAAAAATATTTTTGCTTAATAAAAATATTTTTGCTATTATAAGTACAAAATAAATTGCTTTTCAACTGAGTTGTCCACAAATGTTAATAAACTGTTAATAACTTTCTTATGGCCTTTAATTTTAGTCGTTTGGCAATCTATAAATAAAGTATTAAAATTTTATTTTTTAAGGAAAATGTTAAAATTTAATAAAAAAACTCTTCCGGAGTTTTCCACAGTCAGCTGTTAACTTTGGGGAAAATTCATGAAACCCTCATATCTTATAGACTTTTGTAAATAGTTTATAGTTTTAATAAACCTTTTTAACTCTATAAAACTTTTATAAGCAAATTTAAATAAAAAAATATTCAATTATACGGGAAGGTGTATATATATGGAGTTTGCAGAGACCGGAGAACTGTGGGGTAAAATTTTAGAAATAATTAAAGAAGAATTAAGTCCTCAGGCTTATAATAGCTGGTTCAGCCAAACTAAAATTATAAAATTCGGCGAAAACGAGTTGATAATTTCCGCCCCCAGCGTTTTTTGTAAAGACTGGCTGGAAAAACACTATACCGGCTTTATTAAAGATGTTCTTAAAAGGACTCTTAGTTCGGATGACAATTTAAAGATAGAGTTTAGAACAGCCGAACAAAAATTATCCGTTCCTGCTCACTCTACCCCTCAACCTAAAAAGAACATAAAAAAATCAGAGCCTTTTTTAAAAGAGAATAAACTTGTTTTAACTCCGAAATATACTTTTGACAGTTTTGTGGTGGGAAATGGCAACCGCTTTGCCCACGCCGCCTGCCTTGCAGTAGCTCAATCTCCCTCTAAATCTTACAACCCTTTGTTTGTATATGGTGGGGTGGGGCTGGGGAAAACTCATTTAATGCAGGCTATCGGCAGATACATTACCCAACAAAGCGGCAAAACTAAAGTTTTATATATCTCTTCGGAAAAATTTACTAACGAGATGATTGACTCTATAAGAGATGACCGGACTGTTGCCTTTCGTGATAAATACCGTAGTGTAGATGTTTTATTAATTGATGACATACAGTTTTTAGCCGGGAAAGAGAGGACCCAGGAAGAATTTTTTCATACCTTTAATACTTTATATGATTTAAATAAGCAGATAGTAATCACCAGTGACCGCCCCCCGAAAGATATTCCTACTTTAGAAAATCGCTTAATCTCTCGCTTTGAATGGGGATTAATTACTGATATCCAGCCTCCTGATTTAGAGACCCGTATTGCTATTTTAAGAAAAAAAGCACAGGCAGAAAATTTAAATGTTCCCGATGAAGTAATCAACTTTATCGCTGAGAAAATTCCTTCTAATATTAGACAATTAGAGGGAGCTTTAACTAAATTAGTTGCCTTTTCTACTTTTACTAAAAAGGAATTGTCTGTTTCTTTAGCTCAAAATATATTAAAAGATATTATCCCTTTAGAAAATAAAAAAATTTCTATTAATCAGGTTCAAAAAGCGGTAACCGATTATTACACTATTAAAATTAATTCATTATTATCTAAAAAAAGGACTAAAGATGTCGTCCTGGCCAGACAGGTGGCCATTTATCTCTCCCGGGAATTAACCGATCTTTCTCTAACTTCGATTGGGGAAGCCTTTGGCAGAAGAGATCACACCACTATTATCCATTCTTATACTAAGATTAAAAATAAAATTAAAAAAGATAAAAGTTTTAAAAACATTATAGATAATTTAATTTTAGATATCAGAAAAAGTTAATTGTTAATAACCCTTTAATAACATGTTTAAAACTTTTAATTGTTAGATATTTTTTTTATTTAAAAATTTAAAATGGGGAATTTGTTAATATCTAAAATTTTTATCCCTGTTTTTATCCACAGGGTATTTGTAATAAAATAGTAGGGTTTATTTTTTCTTTCCCCAGTTTCAACAGTACTATTATTAATAATACTATATCTTTATTTAATTATTTAAGATAAAGGAGTAAGAATATGAAAATTATCTGTTCTCAAGGAAGTCTATTACACGGGATTCAGACAGTACAAAAAGGAATATCCGGTAGAATTGGGTTACCTATTTATAATGGGATACTTTTTGAAGCGAATGAAGATAATAAAGTTCATCTATTTGCTACTGATTTAGAAATCGGGATAGATTGTTACATCCCGGCCCAGGTTATCGAAACCGGTTCTACGGTTATTCCTAATAGAATAATAAGTGAATTAATTAAAAAGTTACCTGAAGGGAAGATAGAGATAGAATGCTCAGATAATAATATAACTACCGTTAAAGAAAATAGTTCTAATTATAAAATTTTAGGTTTTTCCGCAGAAGAATTCTCTAATTTTCCGGAAATAAAGATGAGAGCAAAAATGAAACTAAATCAAAAATTATTTAAAGAGACTATTCAGCAGGTTATATTTTCCACCTCCCGCGATGAAAGCAAAACTTTTTTGAACGGAGCCCTATTTAAGATATTAGATAATAAGATTGAGGTGGTTACCACTGATAGTCACAGACTATCTCTTAAAAATATTAAGGTAACAAACATAGAAAAAACAACAACAGAAGAAAAAATAGAAGTTATAATTCCTTATCGAGCTCTATCGGAACTATCCAGGCTTCTTTTAGATAATGAGGAAGTGTTTGTAGAAATTAGATTCGGGGAAAAACAGATAATGTTTATTTTGTTTCCTGATGGCCAGAAGAACAGCATAAGAATATATTCTCGATTAATAGAAGGC
>QNBN01000096.1 GCA_003645695.1 Spirochaetota bacterium
CAAGCCTCATTTCGTATATCTGTCTCATTTTCTCTCCCTAATTATAATATAGGTTTTATACTATATAAAACTTAAAATATTTTATATTTTATATCAGTTAAAATATCCATCGCCTATATATACTACTATTACATAGTAATTAAATATAATATATCAAGATATAATATAATATTTTTTATTTGATATATTTAGATATAATATTTTAACTTTTCAAAAAGTTAAAATATTAATTTTTTTTAATAAAAAAGAGAAAAAAATAATTTTCTATTACAAAAACTCTTTGTTAAAGACTTTGTTAAAGAGAAACTTTGTTAAACAGAGAGAATATCTCTTTAACAGAGAGTTTGTTAATCTCTTTACTAAGGTCTTTGTTAAGGAAAAGTTTTTGTTAAGAAAAAGAAAAACTTTTCCTTACTGAACTACCAAAAAAAGATTGATAAAGGAAGATTGATAGTCAATCTTCCTAATAACCTTCCACTGCAACTTTTTCTTCCTCTTCAATGGATTTGACAATCTCAGCCATTTCTGGTTTCAGTAGTTCAATAACATCCTGTGCTTCATCCTTTGTTAAGGAATACTCAGCTAACAAGAACATCTCTCGTTGTCTCTGGTTCTTAAGGCTGAAGTATCGTTCATCCATGCTCACTTCTTCAGCTATCATCCTCTTACGATAGTAGTCATCCAATTGTCGTTTCAGTTCTTCTTTCCTATCCTGGTAGAAGACATAGAAGATAGTTTTTCCATAAACACCTCCTTTATCCTTCTTAATCAGTAGAGTCTCAGCATGTTTCCATAGTATTTTCACAGTAGGATTCGTAAGCAGTTTCGATAACTCCTCCAAACTCTCGTATTCACTACCACCTTCAAAAAACTTTCGAAATGGCATTTTATCTTTTCACCTCCTTTATCCTTACTCCACCACCATATCTTATCTTATTCATCTTTGTATGTATCACATTGTGCCTCCAACTGTTCTAATCTTCCTTTAATATCCCTTACTTCTACATCTATCTCGCCTACTTTTTCCCAAAGCTTCTTTATCTCTTCATCAATCATTTTTAATATATCTGATTTACTCATTATTCTCCCTTTTTCCAATTCTTTTAAAATCTCTTCATATACCATATTGTATCACCTCTATACTTATCTCCATTGTTCATCGCTTGTCTCCTTTCTACTATCATTTTATCTTTTTCACTTTGCATATCACTTTGCATAGAATTTAGATTCAGCCATTTATCACCTCCTTCCTAATAATAAAGACCTTCTTCCCAATCTGCTTTCCTTAACTCATCAACCAGAGTTCGAGTAAGCCTGATTATTGCATCTTTTAACTCATCAATATCCTCTGCAAGTTCTATCTCTGTTATCTTCTTCTCTATCTCCTCTTTGTTTATTGTTATCATTTTTTACTCAATGCGAGGCGCTAAAAGCACTGCATAGACATAGCTTTCATCTCTATCCATAAAACCAAGTGGAAAGTCCTTCGTTAGCCGTATCTCTATCATATCATTGGTTATCATTGAACTGAAAATCGCACTCAGATAATCACTGGCTGCCAACACGCTAAAGTCCTCTACATTAACCCCCTTCTTGAGTTTCTGTGCAAAGCTATAACCATCTACGCTCTCTTGCTGGACTGATAATTCACCTCCCTTAACGATAAACCTCGTTTCGCTTTCGCCTAAGCTCTCTATCTCCTTCCTTAGCACTGGTATTTGCTCTATCAACATAGGTGAATCAGTGAACTCTATCGTATCTTCTTTTATTTCCATACTCGGCACAGTTTTCATCTCTGTAAAACTCTCTACTATCGGCACGCTCGCTTCTTGGCTATCAGTCTTTATTTCAATCTTATGACTTTCTGGTTCAATATGCACTACTGTTGTCTCATCTGATAGTTGTCTGGCTATTTTTAGCAGTTTTTCTGCATTGAACCCTACTTTTAGCTCTTCTTCATTACCTATTTCTGCGCTGTAATTAATGAAATACCTATCTCTGAAAATTGCGCAAGCTAAGACAACATTTGCTATATCCTTGTTTATTGCTTTTACTCTGTTAGCTTGGAATCTCAGCATGGGCGTCTCTATTGTCCCATTTATGCTCACTGCCTTCACTAAATTTTGAAACCTTGTGGTTTCAAGTTCCAAATCTATTCTCATTTTTCTATCCTCCTATTTGGAGCATTATAACAATTTTGCTTGCTTAGAATTGGTATTTAAACCAATATCTATGTTTAGAGCATTTAAAATTGGCTCTACCTTACCAATTACGGTGGTTTGTTTCATTTTTTCGTAATCCACAATTATGTTATACTTGCTTAAATCGGTATTTTCATCAAAGCAGATGACATTGGTAGGAGGTAATCCTTCAACCCCTTTTACCCAGAGAAACTGAACCTTATCACCATACTGAAAATTTGTTCCTAAATAGGTGTTGCTATAAATTGCCCCCCTGATATGTGGTGTATTGGCTTTATACTTATCAAATGGCTTTGAGATGCCTTTACTAATCCCTATCTCAGTTAGAGGTGCTTTTGTAAAATCTCTGAGTTTATTGCTGATAAACTCTCGGATTTCTTCTTTAGTAGCGCCATGAAAAATCATCTCAAAGAGTTCATTAAGCAGTTCTCTTGTGAAGATTGACTGGTCTGTGCGGATATTCTCAAATCCTTTTGTATCAATGTAATCACATCCACTACCATTATAGATGATTCTCATAGCATACCTTTTTTTAACCCCTGTCAGTAATAAATATTTTAGATATTTCTCGAACTCAAGTTTGAAATTTGTTTGGATGCCATACTGGTTTTTAAAATAAGCATTGATGCTCTCATTCAATTTCTCACAGAATTTTTCTGCTTTTTCAAATGGTATCTGAACGAATATCGAATCAGTATCAGCAAGAAGAACCTTATAACCCCTCTCCTTAACAAACGAAATGAGATATTTTATCCCATTTCTGGCGATTTCTGTTACCTTCGCTGCCAACTCTGGTTTGTAAAGCCGAAATTTATTGAATGCTAAAACACCATAGGTAGCATTAACAACACCTTTTACTGCCTGACGCTTGAGGTATAAGGATTTGTGTTCCTGTGAACCTGCCTGTGCATTTCTCATCTGCTCAGTTATTCGGTTCTTCTCAGCTATCAATCTTTTAATCAATTCAGGAACTATTCCACTCTTATTTGGATTTGTTTTTTCATTTCCAATATTCTCAGGTGATAATCCAAAATTCAAAATTACTGAAGGATAATAGCTTGAAAAATCAAAAACTGCTATATTTTCATACAACCCTGCCTTCTCTGCCATTACATAAGCACCTTCATATTTTTCCTTTTCTCTGGTCTCAGCTTTTGTTGGTAGTGCAATCCTTCGCTCCTTTGCTATCCTGAGTAGCATAGTATCTATCAGAACAGAGCTTATTAAGGTGTTCTCAATGCTCTCCAACCCCACAAGCCATTTCAATTCCAAAAAATATTTGATTAGTGAATGCTTCTTATCAATCTCATAAACATACTCTACATCCTTTCGGTTGTATTCCACAAATTTCTCTATATTGGTTTCATAGAATCCAATTGAATCTTTGAATGTTTCAATATTTCCATGTTCCTCTATTCCTTCAATTTCAGCTATTCGCTTGAGAGTATAGGAAGGCTGAGAAAAAATCTTTTTATAGCCTTCAAGCATGTCAAATACTTCAAATCTTCTTTCATCTATCCATTTGAGATGGAATTTTTTAAACCTGTTTTTAAGATATGGGAAATCAAAATTAACAATGTTCCAGCCTGTGATTATATCAGGGTCAAGCTTTTCAATTACATTAGAAAAACTGCATAACAAGTCTTCCTCTGTTTTTTGGTATATTACGATATTATCTCCATGCCTGATGAGTTTCTCACTGTTATTATTGGAGAGAATGTATGTAAAATACCTTCCATTTTTGTTTGTTCTGAATGAAAAGCTTATTACTGGCTGTTCTGCCTTATCAGCTTCAGGGAAGCCTTCCTTCTGGAGCACTTCAATATCCAGAAATAAAATTAAAGGTTCAATATCTACATCTGCACAGGGCTTTATTTCATCTTTACTTACTTGTCTCTCTTCTGGAAATTCTATACCTTTGTAAATCTCCTCATCCACCAAGAATCTCCGAGTATAGATTATATCTGCTTCCCATGTCTTTAGGTATTTTGCTCGTTCTATTCTTACCTGAGAAGGGTCATCGGTGAAAATCTTTTTTAATCGCTCGCCATAAATACCTCTATATTCTCCATTCTTATCCTCAACATAAAAATAAGGCTGAAAATCGAGGACTGTGATTTGATATTTTTTATTATTCTCTCCCCGTATCCAAAGGTCAACTAAAGAACCTCTACGATGTGTTGAAACCAATATTCCTTTCATCTTCCACTCCACCAATAATATTCTCTTCCTCTATCACAACCTAAAACCTGGCAAAGTTTTGAAGCCGAGTATGGTTTTAATTTCTTTTCAAAAACTTTTCTAATTTGGTATCTTGTCGCTCCTTCATCAAAATCTTTCCAATTCAATCTTTTGATAATTTCAAAGATTTCTTGCTCTGTAAGCCCTAAAAACATTAGTTCGCTTACAAAATCCAGCCTTACTATATGGGGTGGATTAGGCTTTCTAACCGCTTCAAGAACATAAGGACGGACAATCTCTGCCAGAATGTCCATATCTGGTATTGAACCTACATTATCTTGGAGTATTTCATCTTCATTGTTCTTATCAGGCTTTTCAGGTGCTC
Source organism: Spirochaetota bacterium (assembly GCA_003645695.1). GTDB lineage: Bacteria > Spirochaetota > B62-G9 > B62-G9 > B62-G9 > B62-G9. The sequence goes on from QNBN01000096.1 coordinate 4,768, forward strand.
TTATATTACCTACCAGCTCTTGGATTGGCTTTAATTTCCCATGACTGAAAGATAACCTATGAGTATTCTTGCTATAATCTAATATCTCCTCTATACTCATTTTTTGAAAATTCGTAGGTAGTGGTGAGCAGTAATATCCATTATTCAAAGAATTAGGAATTCGTATCATTCGTCTTATATCGCCTATTAGTTGCCTATCAATGCTTTCTATCCCCTCTGCTAATTCCTCTTGTAAGGATTCCAGATAATAAGCACCAACATCTCGTGATAGTTTTACAGGTTTTAACAAGCCATAAACATGAAACCCTTTTCTGCCTGAAAAAGTAACTGCATAAGGTATATCTCGGTCTTGTAGCCTGTTTACAAGGCTAATTGTATCCTCAAGCGCTTTATTTAAGTTTGTTTCATTATCCAAATCAAAAACTACTTTATCAAGTGTTATTTCAGGATTATTATCATAAACAGAGGCGTATACTCCTCTATTACTACCTGTCATCAAAATTAAATAACGATAAAACTCCTTAAAACTACTAACTTCTCTGCGATAAAAATCTTTTTTTCGTATAGGGTTTGGAATACCTATATCTCTCGGAAAGATATTGAACAGGCTTAAAACTCTGGAGTCCATAGCTCATCATCCTAATATAGTATTCAATTGTATAATCCATCATCTTTCAAACTGCTTTATCAATCTCAATCCATTTTCAAGTTCTTTCTTTTTCTTGATTAATTCCTCTTGCTCTTTCAATGTTTTGTGATATTCATAGCTCCCTACCTCGCATTCATATTTCAGTTTGTTATCGTATCGTATTATTTTCAGGTTGACACTCTCAAGCTCTTGCCTCATTTCATACACTGTTTTGTAAGTCATAACCTTAATAAAAAAAAAAGAATTATTGTCTGTTTTGTTTATTAGTAGAGATAATCCGATTTTTGATGCTATCACAGATTTCTCTAAATGCACACTCTTTACACTGGCAAGGTAGTTTACAATTCCGAATTACAGATATAACCTCAGCACTATCAGGAAGGAATTTTACGATAAAATTTACTTCCATGCCAGATTTAGATTTTCTTCGTTGTTCAGCATACTTAGCTATTCTCTGTGCAAGTTCATGTGCAATATCAGAATACTGAACTGTTTTATATTCTTCCCTTTCTTTCATTTTTCTTTTAAAAATATTGGGAAAGGAAGTTGGTATAGAAACTGAAAGAATTTGGCGTAAAACGCCTATATGTCACTATGTCAACTCATATCAAAGTTGATAACCTGCTTTATTCAGTCTCCTCTCCTGAAACTTCTCCACTTCCTAAAATGTCCGATATTCCCCTGTTTATAGCAACTGTTATTGCCTTCATTAATACATTTCCTTCATTCGCCTCTCTTCTGCCTCCTTTCGTAAAGAATTTATCCTCTGATGTTGCTACTCCTTCCGTCACAACTGAAGCACCTGCTGGATGCCATACTTTTACTGTTGCTACATACATGTAGCCCCTGCTCTCCATTTTTACTTTCTTAACGTTTAATATATCCCAGCTCAGTCCAAAAAACCTTGCTAATTTACGCCATCCACTTCGCTTGATGTATGGTGTTCCTTGACCCTCAGCAGTAGGTCGTCCATCATCACCTATCCACATTATATCGTTTTTCGAGAGTATTCGCTTTTTCGCCTCTTCAAATGCCCTAAAAATTCTAATTGAATCCTCTATCGAACACACTGGCGCTACCAGACCACTCTGAGGCTGGATAGTTGGTGCAGCTACTGGCTGGATTGCTTCAGGTTTAACCTCTCCTTCCATTAATTCTTTTTCTTCTATCTCAGCCTTCTCTTTCTCTTCTTGAGTCTCTGGTTCTAATTCAATCTCTATTTCACCTTCTTCTTCGCTTGTTTCCTCTGATTCTTTCTCTGGTTCTTCTCCTTTCACCTCCTCAAGCAAATCTTCTAACTCGTCTTCGTCTATTACTTCTTCATTCTCTACTTCTTTTTCTTCATCCATTTTATCACCTCCTAATTTAAAGTTCAGGAGCAAAACCTGTTACATATACAAGAACAGCGTTCATAAAAGGTCTTCTATCATCTCTACCAATATCAATCGTGCCTAAGAATGCTAATTCCGCATCAGTATCCCACCTATAAAATCTTTTTGGGACCCAGACTGTTAATACCTGTGGCACAACAACTTTTTCATCTCCAACCTGAACAGCTTTTTCCTCAAGAGGTAATGATTCATCTTTGATTCCATATCCCTTTCCGAATTTTCGTTTGACCATACCCTCAATCAGATACATATCTGTTCTGTCAATGTATCCACCGTTGTATTCTGACCTATGACTTACTGTATCTATCAGCCTTTCCAATTTCGGGAATTTACAGATTCCTGTTATAATCTGCTCCTCTGTCATCTTGACTTTCTGTGGATTCTCAAACTTTGTATCCTCACCTGCTTCAATGAAATAACCTCTGTCATACAATTTTACATTTTTGTAAGCCCTTAATAATTTAATTTTCTGAACAAGTGATGCAAGTTTACCACTGAAAATAATTTCCTTAACTTCAAATTTCTTATTGTTATCATCCCTAACCGCTGCAAACAATGATGCTCGCATGTTCTCTACCTTGTTCTCTGCCCCTTTTTTCAATCTTGGCTCAATTATTCCAAATGGAATAACCAATGAATGCACAGATGCTGGTTCTTTCGTCATATAGTTTGTAAAGACTATCCTACTTGCCCAGATTTTTTTGGCTTCTTCATCCCCTTTCTGTTTTTGCACCTTTTTTGAACCTAATACTCGCTTATATTCTTCCAGAACCTTATCAAACGGTATTCCTCGCTTCTAACTGACCATTTTTAACCTCTCTAATGCCTTTCCTGGGATACTATCCTCTTTCATTTTTCACCTCTTTCCTCCATCTTCCATACCTCAACTTATCATTATAATATTTTTCCATCCTGTGTGCAAAGCCAGCCAAACCTCTAAAAATCAAAGCCAGCCCAAGAAATGGTGTCATTACTAATTCCAATATCCAACGCTTAGTTAATAATCCAGCAACATGAAATAAAAACCCTACAACCAGAAAATAGGTTGTATATCGTTCAAATCTGTGCTCTTGCCTACCCCACCAGAAACCCTTAGCGAATTGCTGTTTTTGTTCTTTCGTTGGTTCTTTTTTCTTCATTATTCGCTTTCCATACGCCTCTTCGTAAAATAAAACTCCTCGACCTCTTCAATGTTAGGTTTTAATCCTTCCAATACAATAGGTTTCTTTGTTCTATCAAAGCATTCTAAGGCTTTAATCCATTCATATAGTTCAAAACCATATAGATGAACGCTCGAATCAAGTAAAAAATACAAATCTATCATATCCAGCCTATCATAATTGCCTGTTCTTATCATCCTCAGCACTTTTTCTTTCCTACTGTCAGGATTAGAAATATATCCCTGTGAACCTTTTTGTATAATCGCTACTGCCTGCCTGAAATCGTTTACATTAGCCTCTGATAGCTTGTTAAAGTCAAAATCAGGAAGTTTTGCAAAATCTGACAGGCTGGGCTTTGGGAAATAAATTGTCTTGCATACCTTTGTTATGGTTCGTATTTTTTGGTAATAATTTGAAGTTAAGACAATAGGTTTTTTCGTGTTCTCTATGATACTCTTTAATTCGCTCAATCTTGCTTCGCTTGTATCAATCTCTTCTAATAGCAATAGCGAAGGTTCAAAAGTGCTCTGTAATGATAGTTTTTTCAATCTCACTAAAAAATTCTTGTCTCTCAAATCAGATGCATTGAACTCAATCACACTATATCCAAACTTCTCAGCCAGTTGATAAGCTAATGTAGTCTTCCCTGTGCCTGGATAACCCCAAAGGATTAAACCTTTTTTCTGTTGCTGTTTCCAGTTTTTTAGCCATGAGGTAGCCTCTTTAATTTGATTTTCGATTGAAATTAGTTTCATTTCTGTTCTTATCCATGTAATATCTCTCTCAGTATCTCCAACTTTGCTTCTATCATATGTTCTGTAATGATTTCTCCATTAACGAGTGTTACACCAAACCCTTCAATTTTTCTATCTGGGTCTTTCTTTGCTTCTTCAAGTTTCTCTTCCCAAAATTTTTCTAATAACCTAATTTCACTTTCTTTCATCATTTTTACACCACCTCCTTCATTTCTTCAATTACCCAGTAATCTGAAGGATAACCCCAACCACGAAGATTTTTTGTTTTTATCTTATATTTTTTGCCAATTTTCATATTATAGTATATCTTCCAGTCCTTTGTATGGTAGACATTGCCATCATCACCAAGAATTAGATACTCTGTTGCTGATGTAAAACCATGTGAAACAACCTCTGTGGTTTTACTAATAACAGTAATGCTTTTTTCCTCTGCAAGAGCATTAAAATAATATTCTACAATAGCAAAAATTGAGCAAGTTATTGATATTACGAATAATATGAATACTACTGTTCCGATAGTGTTTCCAATAGTAGTTCTCATTCCTCATTTATACCTCCTCTATATCTTCATCTTCCTCTTCACATCCATTCTCTTCTATATCTTCAATTAACACAGGAGTAAGCCACAATACTGTCCCATCTGTAAATATTATCTTTGTAGCTTCTGGACTACGAA
>QNBN01000097.1 GCA_003645695.1 Spirochaetota bacterium
TAAAATCAGTAGTCAAACCCGGTATGCTGTTTACGCCAAACTACCCAACCTACCGTTAAGTGCTATCCCTGCAAAAGCAGCGATCTTTTAAACAGAACAATCTCTGCAGGATTCCCAATCAAGTCGGGAATGACGTTTATGGGGTGCTGTCATTCCACACTTCTTGTACCCTTCTCATACTTCTTTTGTCATTCCCGTACTTCTTGTACCATTCCCGTACTTCTTTTGTCATTCCCGCGGAAGCGGGAATCTTCATCCATTGGTAAGTAATAATCATTGCTAAACCCCACCTCTCCGACCTGAATGACTCTTTCAACAAGATTCCGAATCTCCTCTGCTGGTATGACAATTTCAGGTAAATCTCGCGTCTATATCCAGCATTATTCCTTTTGCAAAATCCAGGGCCTATGACTATGGTAACAGTTGTATAAAAATGATAAATACTTCGTTCTCTAATTATTACCTAAAGCCTACTCGTCTATTTAACTTAATTCTATTCAATGCAACATACTAAGACCCTTTTTGTATTTTCATCTATCATAAACTCTCTTCCAACCCTGTTTTTCTTACCATAGTAAGAACAAAATATACCAGCTATTTTATCCCCAATAAGAATTATAGGTATAAGGATTCGTTCAAGAGGTTTAACTTTATCATTGATAAATATCGATTTTATCTTCTTTGTACCAAGGTTGGGTAAATTAATTTTATCACCGGGTCTTCTACTTCTTACTATCAACGGATACACTACTTTATCAAGATCAAAATAAAGCTTATCAGCTTCAAATCTTCCAAGCTTACCCTTATCAATGATTGTAAATGATATTTTCCTGCCAATTTCCTGTATATAAACCTCCGAAACATCCTCTTTAACAGTGTAAAGATACTCTGTATTAATATCCTCGACAACACTTTTCTTAATTACCAGCTCTTCATACTCGCTTGAGATTACTAAATATTTATCTTTATAAAGTATTTTATTGGACTGTGGCTTTTTTTCAGTAATTGAGTTTATAACGTTATATGGTAGATAAATACTATTTTTAAGACCAAATTTTCTAATAAAATCACCAATATTATTAACAGCCCTTAAAATAATTCTTTTTTTAATCGGCGGGGGAAAATTATAAAACTTCTCAGATAAAATCCTTAGTTCAGAATTACTAATTTTTCTAACTATCCCATTCATATAGTCATCGACTAATTGCTCAATAAATGTATCATCCTCAGAGATTAACTTTACAAAATTATTAATATGCTCTCGATACCGTGCATTAATTTCCTTAATTTCAGGTATAACCCTATACCTAATTCTATTTCTGGTATAATGAACATCGTAATTTGTAAGGTCTTCCATATAGCTAATTGAATGTCTTTCTAAAAAATCAAGTATCTCCCTTTTTGTAACACATAATAATGGTCTTATTATTCCATCAGATGAAACCCGAATCCCCCTTATCCCCTTTTGTCCTGTTCCATTTATCAACCGAAAAATCACCGTTTCAATATGATCATCAAAGGTATGGCCAGTTGCAATCTTATTATATTTGATTTTTTCACATGTATCTTTAAGAAAATCCAATCTAATTCGACGTGCTCCTTCTTCAATACTCTCTCTACTTTTTTTAAAATCAGAAATCCTAACATTCTTAGTGTAAAAAGGGATATCAAATCTCTTACAGAGGCTTTTAACAAACTCCTGATCTCTTAATGACTCTTTATCTCTAATCCCATGCTCAAGGTGCGCTACGGATAATTCTATCTTATACCTTTCCATTAATGTTAACATTACATAAAATAGAGCTACAGAATCAGGGCCACCAGAAACTGCACAAAGAATTTTATCATTTAAAGAAATTAATTTATGTTTGAGAGAATAATTATCTATCTTCTCTATAAAAGAGTCTTTTAACGTGATGTTATTTTCCATCTTTCTTATAATTGATCATCCAATACATACAATCTAAATGTATATAGTCAATAACAGTGGAAATTAGGGTTAATCCATAATAATTTTTCTGTTGTACTTATTCATTGCTTGGTCAATAGAAGAAGTTATTATAATGTAGAGAGCATCAGCGACATCATCCAATATTGATCTTATTACCTTAAACTCTTCTTCTGTAAAATCCTGGAGTACATAGTCACTTAACTCTACTCTGGAATATTCTGGGGGTCTTCCTATCCCGATTCTAACTCTGGGAAAATTTGAGGTTTTTAATGAATAGATAAGAGATTTTATACCGTTATGTCCTCCAGAACTGCCATTTTTTCTGATCCTGATCATACCTAATGGCAGATCAGAATCATCAGCTATAACTATTATATCTTCAGATTTTATTTTAAGAAAGCTGGCAAGATATAAGACCGCTTCCCCGCTCAGATTCATAAAAGTCTGAGGTTTCAAAAGAATAACTTCTTCACCATTAAATCTGCCTTTTCCGAAAAGAGTTTTCTTTTTTTTAACACTTAATTCAATATCATGTTTATTTGCAAATACATCGATTGCCATAAATCCTACATTGTGCCTGTTCTTCTCATACTGCTTTCCAGGGTTTCCCAACCCTACAACTAACTTCAAAATTTACCTCCGATGGTGATAATTTTTGCATCCGAGAAGATAGTCACATAGCTTTTGAAATTAAAATATACACACTAAGTCTAATTGTTGATCCTTTTGATATGCCTATTCTTTTTCTGTGCTTTCTTCTTCTTCCGGTCTCTCTTCTTCCTCTTCTTCTGTAGTTTCAGTTGCTGCAGCCACCTTAGAAGGAACACCGATGGTTAAAATTACCTGATCGGGACTGGAAAGTATTTTTATCCCTTCCTTCACTTTTAAATCTGAGACATGAAAAGAATCACCCAGATCAAGATCAGATATATCAAGTTCTATATATTCAGGCAGGTCTTTAGGTAGACACTCTACTTCTATTTCTCTAAGGAATTCTTCCAGAATACCTCCTTTTTTAACCCCTTTAGACTCTCCTACAATCTTTATCGGTATCTCGGTTCTTAATTCCTTGCCGGATTCAATCTCCAAAAAATCAAGATGAATCAGGCTTTTTCTTACCGGATCAATCTGGTAATCCTTAACAATCACATCTACTTTTTCTTTATCATTTAAATTTAATGTTATAATAGAATGTTCTCCTATCTCTTCAAATATAGATTCAAACTCCGCTCTTCTAACTGCTATACTCTTTGTGCCTTTGTAACCGTACATTACTGCTGGTATATATCCCTGCACTCTGTATCGCCTAGCTGGACCCTTGCCAGTCTTTTCTCTCAAAGTCGCCTCTAATACTTTGCTATCCATTTTTACCCTTCCTTAACCTATAAAATTTATTTAAAACCTAAAATAAGCAATTTATTCTAAACCCAGAATATTGTTTGATTCAGCATCCAGAAACAAAGGAGAGACAGATTTGTCCTCATGGATTCTTTTAATGGCCGATGCCAGAAGATCCGCAACTGAAAGAATCTCAATTTTATCAGAAACTTTTCTGGATTCAAAACTGATTGAATCAGTAACAACAACTTTCAAAAGAGCAGATTTATTTATTCTTTCTATTGCATTCGCTGAAAAAACTCCATGAGTTGCACAAGCATAAATATTATTAGCCCCTTTTTCTGCCAATACATCGGCAGCAGAACATAAGGTTCCAGCGGTGTCGATCATATCATCTATTATTATCAAATTGGATCCCTTAATATGCTCTTCTCCAATTACATTCATAACAACAGATTTATTCTTTTCATATCGTCTCTTATCAATTATTGCCATGTTTGTTCCCAATAAACGTGCAAAAAACCTCGCCCTTTCAACACCGCCAGCATCAGGTGATACCACTGTAAACTTACCATCGAGTGATTTAAAATGGTTAAATAGAACCGGAGTGGCAAAAAGGTGATCTACTGGAATATCAAAATAGCCCTGAATCTGGAGGGCATGTACATCAAGTAAAAGAATCCTGTTTGCACCTGCAACTGTTAGGAGATTAGCAATTAGTTTTGAAGTAATCGGAGTTCTGGGTTGAGCTTTTCTATCCTGTCTCGCATATCCATAATAGGGTATAACAGCAGTAATCCTTCCTGCTGAAGCTCTTTTTAAAGCATCAAGGATTATTAAAAGTTCCATCAGGGTTTCGTTTCCAGGGTTTGACGTTGGTTGGACGACAAATACATCGCAACCTCTAATAGATTCGTTTATTTGTACAAATATCTCATTATCGGCAAAACGAGATATTGAAACATCTGTTAACCTTGTATTTAACAATTGAGCAATCTTTTCTGCAAGAGGTCTATTGGCTGTACCAGATATTACTTTAAGCTCTGAACGTATCACTTTATATCTCCCAGAATAAATATTGTATTACCAAGAATTGCTTCTGTTCTACCCAGGTTATAAAAAAATAAATTCTGGGGCGGGAGGATTCGAACCTCCGAATGTCAGGACCAAAACCTGATGGCTTGCCACTTGCCGACGCCCCATGCTCTATGGGTAATATAAAAAATAATTTATTAAACGAAAACAAAAAATATTACCACATAACTTAGATTGATTGAAAACCTTTACATAAATATACTTTTCACCACAATACTCACAGTTAGAAATAAAAGCTATCATATTTCATGGTTTTATAACTTACTCATAACAATTAGGTCGAATTTTGACTCTTTACAAAATAAATACTTAATTGCTACATATTTTAATTAAAATATCTGTTTTAAAATTATAAATGTAAAATTCGACAACGACTATGTCTTTTTATTAATGATGAGTCAGTTCTAAAGACTATTTTTATCAGTTTTTAAAAAAAGTGCTAATTGATAACTCCTTATAATATAAGCAATTATATATCATGAATTATGTGAAAATAGTGAAAAATAACAACTTAAAGCATTTTTAGAACGGATTCATAAATTTAAAAAATTCGAGAGCAATTATAGCCTTTTGTTATTGATAATTCAATAAATATTAAAAATCCTTGCCTTGAATTTACTTATAAAATATTTTGTACCAGCGTTTTTTATTGTCTTTAATAACAGTATTTAAGACTTAGTTAGAGTTGCGAAATATTTATGAATAATTAAAAACAATTTTTACAATTAAATAACGAATATTCAAAGTATGGTTTTCATTATGATTGAAATTTCGCGAGCCTGTTTATAAGAACTAAATTATGGATGGTTTACCGGGAATGTTTTTATATAATAAAACTAACCTTTTCTTTCTTCTCCTCTCTCTTTTTCTCTGTTATACGCTTCCAGCACTGCTTTTTGAAGAACTTCTCGAAAGGCTGAATTAATAGGATGAGCAACATCTTTAAATTCACCGCTTGTAGTTTTTCGACTGGGCATGGCAACAAAAATACCACTCTGACCATCTATTACTTTAAGGTTATGGACTACAAAGGAATCGTCAAATGTTACTGATACATAAGCCTTTAATTTTCCTTCATTCCCTACTTTCTTTACTCTAACGTCAGTTATTTTCATATACCAAGCACCTCTTTAAGAAAAAAGTTTATCTTTATAAAAAAACCCTACCATATTAAAATAAATATGTCAAGAAATAAATGATTTATTTCTACTCAATATCATTTGTACAAAAATGGTCAAATATTCTCTCAATCATAATTAAAAGATAAGATTAGCCATTGTTTTATATGATTATCATTCAGAGGATGACCCGATATGTTAGCCCATTCTAAGAATCTGTATCGATCCCGAATCTGACTTGTAAGTACCATGCCTTAATAACAAGCCATGTTTATCAATTTTGCTCACATCGCCCAGGATAGATCTCTTTGTAAAGCGAGTAAGTTGTAAATACCTTTTTTACAAAATCTCTGGTTTCAGCATATGGTATGTTTTCAATAAACTTATCAACATTATTTCTATCGAAGTTCTTATTACCAAATTCTTTCATCCATCTACTAACATTTGTAGGCCCTCCATTATATGAAGCAAGCACCAGGCAACAATCCGGGAATTTATTGTACAGATAGCTTAAAAACTCTACTCCTATCTCAATATTAAATTCCGGGTCTAACAATCTTTTTTTAGATACTCTCTTTTTGTATATCCATGATGCAGTATCAGGCATTAATTGCATTAAACCAACTGCACCGCGATTCGAAAGGGCCTTCTTATTATATCTGCTCTCTTCTCTTATGATCGACATCACAAAACAGCTGTCAACAAACCAGTTATGCTTTTCTAACTCCATACTAATCTTATCCTCATACATTATAGGATAAAGCATTTTTAAAAGATTATCTGGCAAGAAAATTAAATAATTCAGAGAGTTTGAAATTATCTCTGCATATAGCAATCCCTTTTGATAATCCTTTTCATCATAGTATATTCTTGCAAGTATGTAATAGATAAAGTATTTCTCAACTGGATCAGCAAAATCAGAAATATCCGAAAATAGTTCTTTTATATCGCTGTATAAGCCTAATGTGTATAATCTAAAAATAAAAGAATTGTAGTAAGTTAAATCCTTTAGACTCAACAAATATTTGTATGGTTTTTTATGTTCAAGTATATACTCTATCTTGGGCTTTACATAATCCCTATTATGCCCGGATGCATATAGTAGAATATAATGGTTTAAAGATCTATCAAAATTTCCATTATCGTATAATCTATCAGCTATTTTTATTCTGTTTTTGGAAACATTGATATATTTTATAGATCTAAAATAGTAAAAACTCCCTGGATACCTTAAAATAGCATCATAAAAATATCGAGTATCCACATATAAACCAAGAATATAGCTTGCCCACGCCTTGTAATAATCTTCTTTTACATAGGGATAATACAGAAAAACGAGTTCTATTGCATTCTGGAGCTGATCATCAGCAATCAGCAGATAAAATAGTCTGTATAAGAATTTATCCATATCATACAAGGGTCCATACTTTTTAATAACATAAACCGTATCTTTTATTGCAGCTTGATATTTTTTAGCAGAAATCTCGTATAGAATTTTTAGATAAAATGCATCATAGGAAAATTTGAATTTATGTTTCTGGATTGAAAGGTATCTATCCAGGTATTTCTCAGCCGTTCTTTTCCTGTTTAGATAGAAATAGGAATAAGCAATCTTTACAAGTATATCTGGATCTTTAATTCTGTGATAAAGCTTATTATACAATATTAGAGCATTTTTATAATCACCGATTTTGTAATAATTTAACGCTATTTCTTTCTCAAAAAGATCTTCTTCATTCTTTTTTTGTCCAACAAAATCATACGCTTCTATCATTTCATAATATAAATCATAATTTTTAAGCAGTTCAATTGAAGTTGAAAAGTTATTGTTCAAGAACATGCCAATAGTTTCTTCATTATTCATTATTCTTTTTAAAAGATCTATTTTAAAGTACTCGTTCACCTCAGAATTAATTATCTTCTGAGCATAGAAAAACGCTTTTTTAAACGATTTCTCTTCGAGGTACACTCGTGCAAGATAATACCATGCAATAGTAAAAATTCCACCAAGATCCCCATTACTTTTAAATATACGCTCTACATCCCTTGCATAAATCTTTCCATCCGAGTACAGCTTAAAGACATCGTCCAAACTTTTTTTTAGAAAAAAGTTCCTATCCTTTAAACTACCTATTTTAATAGTTTTAAGCTCAATAAGAGACATTCTGTACCATCTTAATGCTTCAGAAGGATTCCCGGCTTCTACTAAAAGTTTTGCTATAAAATAATAAACATAGGCCTTGTATGCAGGAAATCGGGAATAGATCTCTCTATACTTCCTATATGCCCTATTATAATATCCCAGATTTTCATATGACTTCGCCAGGATGAGCAATCCATCAATAGTGTTAAAGCTGAAATTATATGAAAGCTCAATAATATCTATATATCTACCACTCCTATATAAATCTATAGTATTTGACAAATCTGCTGAAATCTCTTCATTTTTTGAAGAACCTAAAGCCATTGACCAGAAGAATAGAATAATAAAAAGAGAAATTAAATGGATCCTTGTACCAATCGACAAGATCCCCTCCTAACTCAAAAAATGCTAAAAACCACCATTCTAATCTTAGCAGGCAGTATTGACATAAATGCAAGAAAAATTCTTTTTATGTAACTGTAAATAAATGAACGTCCGATTATTTTATCAAGACCCAAAATAGAATGGCTTTCAATAAACATTAAAACAATGGATATTAGCAGAATTATTTTGATTACAGCAACAACCAAACCAAGGATGCTATCTATCTCGGTTAGGTTTAAAGATTCAATTAAGTTTGATAAAATGTTTCTCATGGTTATTAATGATATTGAAACCCCTATAAAGATTGCGAGAAAAGCAATTACCAATGATAGATCTTTATTATTAAGAAACTGGTTAAATAATACAGATAGCTTTTTGAAAAACAAAAAGGAAGCCAATAATCCAATTATTATTATTCCAATTGAGAAAATCTCATATATTAGGCCTCTTCTGTATCCTCTGAAGGCGTAAAAGATGAATATTACTATTAATATAACATCTAAAATGTTCATAATAATTTTAAATATTTCTGTAATTTTAATAGAATTTGCGCTATAATATAAACATGAAGATAAAATTTTCGCACTATATAGTTTATCGGAATTATTAAAATATACAATTATGATTTTACTAATTTTAATGCTATAAAGCACTAAGTCGTATAGCGTTATTGTTATTGATATTTTTAAGCCTTTTAACACTATAAGGCATTTTATATAAAACAAAAAACACAAAATATTTTAAATTACGGAAAAAATGAAGTAATAAAAATGATTTGAACAAAGTAGGTTGGAAACTTGTGCTGGTAATTATAAAAAACATAAATATATAGATTAGCCCGGAAAATAGATGAGAAGCTTTTTTCAAAATGAATTTAAAAAAAGTTTTACAAAAAATATTTTAAACAACCCACTGATTAAGGACTCGCTTGAAACCATGCAAAATCAAAAAAATAAAAATAGCAAAAAGTTATATGATGAGATTATCGATAATACAAAATTTAAACCTATTCTTAATGAGCTTGTAAATGATTATTTCTCAAACATTAATAAAAATAACAGAAATATAGATATTGAACTACCCTACATAATTCAAATACTGGCACTTGTTTATTATAATAAATAGAATGTTCTGAAAACAATCCGATTATGTACGTAAAACTGTAGATATTTCATAGCTATGTTACACCAGACTTAACCATTCACACTGGACAACAAATTTTATATTAACTGTCAAGGCAACCAGATAATTCTTATACAAAAGAGAAAGATATAGCTTCATTAGACCATGTTTTTTATGAATAAAACCATAAGTTTTAAAATAATCCTCAACTACGCCCTAATTTGAGGATATTAGACTAA
>QNBN01000098.1 GCA_003645695.1 Spirochaetota bacterium
TATATAAAATTAGGCATCGGTTCATGCTTGAAGTGAATAATTATTTTAGGGATCTCAGGAGCTTTATTCAAACGCTTCTTAATGACTATCGGGCAGGTGGCAATATAATTCTGAATTCCGATGAGAAAATAGAATTAAGCGAGTTTGAAGAGAATCGCAAATTGGATGGTTATAATGTTATTTCTGCACTGGAAGAAATTCATAAGTTTTGTGATGAGATAATAAAGTTTTTATCAATACCGCTTTTATAAAAATATTAAAATGAAAATTTAGGGGTATATTTTTATGAGTAATATGAGCAGGGTTGAGGAGACAAACAGTACAATAGGGAAAAATTCTAAGTTTGAAGGAAAATTTGCCATAAAAGGTTCTATAAGGATTGATGGGAAGTTTGAAGGGGACGTCTTAATTGTAGATAAGGTTATAATAGGTCCAAAAGGAAAGGTTAAAACAAATATCAAAGCATCCAGTGTGGTAGTAGAAGGAATCCTAATTGGAAATATAGAAGCTCAGAATAGAGTTCTGCTTTTGCCTACCAGTAAAATTCTTGGGGATATTAAAACACCTGAGCTTATTATACAAAATGGAACTATTCTTGAAGGAAGATGTACTATAAGCCATAATTCAGAGGAAGATGCCAGGAAGCTAATAACCTCTCTCTATGAGGAGGAGTAAACGATTTATGGTTTTCTTTTCATAAAAATTGTGGTATAGCAAAGTTATATCTTTATCATTTGTACAAGCGTTTCTGTTTATTTTAATAACAGTATTTGATGTATAATTAGAATTATGAGATGTTCATATATACTTAATTCAAATTTTTTATAGGTATATAAGGAATAGTCAAAGTTTAGAACAGGCTTATTAATAAAAACCATAGATCCAGAGAATATAATAGATTGTTATTACTCAGTTTTTTGTGATAGAAAATAAATTGAAGATATTATAGATATGATTAGTTGGATTGTTAACATATAGATAAAAATATTAAAACCCTCCGATTTTATTATAAATCTGTGAAAGTACCTATACGTATACATGAGAATCCTATTAAAATCCAGATAAATTACATACAGATAGTATGATATTAGGGGGGAAACAATAAAAAACATCAGTAGTTTAAAAATAGGAGGGAATTCGTAGATAGATCTTTTTGACCAGCAAAATCCGGATATTAGAATTGCTACAATATACAGGCCAAAAAATATACCGAGCTTCTCAGATAGCCATTGAAACTTTGGTTGTATATCAAAGCCCGATTTTATTAAAGGATCTGAAAGATTGAATACATCATAAACCGTTAACTGATTTTGTAAATCTTTAAAGCTAATGCTGTTAGCTAAATACCAGGGGCCAACATAGGGCTTTATGTGGTATTTATCCATCTCTTTGGGTTTAACTTCGTAATAACTATCCCGATTTTTTAGCCTTATACTATTGTTTATCCATTTCCCATATTTAAAATGGATAACTCTTTTACCTTTTGTAGTTATTCTATATCTATTTATATCGAAGAAGTAATAATTGTTTTTATACATTACGATTTTTTTGATAATATTTAAATATCCATCTTTATCAAAGAAAATTATGTTGTTCCATCCTGGGAACCATTCATAATTTTTTAACTCAGATGATAAAAAATCTATCTTTTTTAACTCTTTTTCCGCTGTTTTCATGTAGAGTTCTATATCTTCAAGTTCAGGGTATTTTTTATATAGAGAATAAAATATTGCATAAGCCCTATAGTAATTTTTTTGATTCAGATATTTTAATCCCTTACCTTTTGTTTTGATTAGCTTCTTTCTCTCTATTTCTTTTTCTGTGAGGCTTCCTAGCTCTTTATTTACCATGGCAAGACATCTGTTGTATAATTCCTTTAGTTCTTTACTGTCTTTATGCAGTTTCAGGGCTCTCTCAAAATAAAATAATGCAGCATAGTAGTTTTTCTTCTTATATTCAATCTTGCCTCTTTCGAAAAATCCTGCAGGAGAAGAGATGGGCAGTTCCCTTTTTTTTGATTGAGGTTTTTCTTTTTTCGATAGTATCAATGTAGAACGTTCTTTATTTATTTTATCATAGAGTTGTAGGGCCTTTTTATTGGAAGAATCAAACTCAAATATAATATTAACAGCGTCTAACGCATTATTGTACATTCTCTTTTTTCTGAACTCCTGTGCTTTGTTAAATGCTGTATAGGATATTTTTGAACTGTATTTATAGGCCAATATCTTTTGGTAAATGGTGGGTATTGTAATAAAATGAAAGAATATATTAATTGCCACAAGAATAATTAGAACCGAGAATGAAGGAATTGCAATGTCAGAGAAATGGAAGGAGAGCTCTTGATATTTACCAAGAGTTAACAGGAAAGAGAAAGAAATCAGGTAAACGAATATTATTATTACAGGAAAAAGATTAAATAACTTTAATAAAGATGAGTATAATACAATCTTTGTTCTTAAGGATGGAATAATTTGATAGAAAATATCATGTGTGCTATTATTAATCCTGAAATAGAAAAATAGAAAAGTGATTAATCCAACACCAAAAATCCCCGTTAGCAATATTAAGAGTGTATTTCTTTTTATTTCTCTCATTTACCGGTGTTAAACCTCGGCTTTATGAAAAAGTTTAATAAAGACATCCATTAAAAATCCAATAACAAAAAAGCATGCTGGGCATACAAGGTAGCTGTACTTACCAAAAAAAGAAAAAAGACCACTGTATTTCAATTCCATTGTGAAGATAAAGTTATAAAAAAAAGGAAGAATTGCTAAAATTAGAGCCACTCCTATAAGGCCGGTTGTTCCCCAGGCCCCGTCATTTATCAAAAAGGAAAACGGAACGATAAAAATAATAAATGAAAGAATAAATGAGGATAGAAATATTAGTTTATCATATCTACCCAATCGATAGTACAACCCTTTTATGTTTTTTGCAAGTTTCTCCAGTCTTAAGCTGTAATTTCTGATTAATTTACCTTTAAAGAAATAGCTGTTTTGATGCAAGTCACCGTAGCTAATTTTAATAGGACCTGCCTTTGAAGTTTTGTTTCCCGGATAAAGGAGTAAACCGTTACTGGCGTGCTTTATCTTTTTTATATATGTTAGGTAATCTGTCTTCCTGTCGTATAGAAATGAAATTAATTTTCCATTGTGGAAATTAACATATATAATTTTATTTCCAAAATCGTTTAAAACTCCACGTTTAAAGAATGTATCTATACCGACAAGGATTTTACTGTTTGAAGTTATAAAGAACTTTTCAGTCCTGGATTTTAAATTGAAGGCAGTAAAGATTGATAGAATTACCATGGTGATAATAATTGGAGGGATATGCAGCAGAAAAAGATTCTCAATCTTTGTTTTATCTATAAGTACAATGCTAAAAATTATTGCCAGAATGTAGCTGATAAAAATTATAATAGGTAATTGATTGATCGCTAGATTAAAAATAGATCTAAATCCAACATTATATGGCTGTATCCCCAATCTAATTATACTGTAACTCACTAATGCAATGGCAGTTGGTATTATTAATACAATAAATAGAAGAAGTATTCTTTTTGATAGATATAGTATGAACTTCATATTTCATAGTTTAACATATAATTCTAATTATTCAAATATTTTGCATCATGATAAAGTTATTTAAACTATAAGAATTGCCTTTTTCTCTATAATCAGTCTGATTAACAATTTAAACCTGCTTTACAATAGTTTTATAAAGGGGAACTGTTAAAATTATAAGCTGTGATTTAAGAATATCAAAAGGGATAAACGGCAGAACAGCAAGTTTAATCGTTTTTATAAACCCAGTCCCCATAATTAATGAAAATTGTAAAGCTCCAAAAAGGTAAATTACAGAGACTCCGGCAATAAGAGCAACTACCAAATTAAAGATTCCTTTTTTGTTAATAATCCCGACTATGTAGGGAGCAACAACAAACCCAATTAGATATCCACCTGTAGGACCAAACAATGATCCTAATGTGAACCAAGGTATTCCTGATATGCCTAAAAACACATACAGCATCTGGCTGAGGCTTCCGAATTCTGGGCCAAGTATAATGCCGCTTAGAAGAACCATGAAGACCTGACCGGTTATTGGAACCGGGGTAAAGGGTAAAAAAAATCTTATTTTTGAAGAAACTCCTGTAAAAAATGCAAAGATTAAAGAGTATAATGCCAGTTTCAATATTAAAGTATGTATAAAACCGTTAGATTCTGATCTTGCAGGGATTCTGTGTTGAGCTTTTGATATTATCATGCTTAGAACCTCCTATTTTATTCTATAAAAATAATTTTTTTATTTCACTGTAGCTTTCTTTTATCGTATTTGTGGGAATATCCTTTGTTCCAGCCCACCAAACTTCTGTATGGTAGTAAGTTCTTTTGGGTTTCATTGCAAAGATTGGCGATAGAGATTCCAGTTCATAAAAATCTTTACATGTGTATAACTCAAAAGAGCATCCATCATCGGGATAGAAGGCTCCCTCAATATAATCAGATAGCTTTACAAAATTTATCTTCTCATTTTTAAATATTGCATAACCCCATCTGTTTGTAAAACCAACCTTACCAACTTCACCGGTTGGTTTAATAATAAAGAATTCATTTGTAGGATTCCATTGTTTTGATTTTATATCGGAACATGAAGAAATCCATGCTCTCCAGTATTTCATATCTTTGACATTCCATGGGGAATCCTCACCCCATGGCAGGTAAATCTCCGATGCTGACCCGGGTTTTAAGCATGACAAAGCCCATAATCCGGCTGTAATAAGGTAGTCCCCATCGTTTTTAATAGAGTAAGTAACTTTAAAGGCATTATTTATCGCTTCTACTTTAAGTGATTTTTGCAGCAGAGTTTCAGGATTAGTTTTTGATACTACTTCAATATAATTTTCACCGATTTCAATATCACATTTATCATTATCAGGCAGATAGCTCCACTTGCTTTCAACAGAGGTCCATAGCCTGGTTCCTCCATATATTTTCCAGCCTTCTGATGAATCAACTCTCTTGAAATCATCATCATTTATATAAAAGAAGTTTTTGCTGCCCTCTGGCTTAAAGCTTATTATTCTCGGACCTACTCCATAAAGAAGAATTACCTCATCCCCTTTATCGTTTAAAATTCTTGCTGCCTCAAGGCCTCTGAAATCTATCTTTTCAGTCATAACTATCTCCTTTTAATCAGTTCTATTGTGAATAGTATATTATAATATAAAATCCGGTTTATTTGTATCATTATTTAATTTGCCGGTTGTATCAGCTCTGAGTAAAGGGGATTCTTTCAATTTAAAAGATAGAAGGAATGTTAAAAATACCAGTTTATTTTTGAAAAAGATACTCTGATTATATTTTTGGTTTTTAAAATATCAATAATTCTTGCATTTGAAGTAATTCTTCCTCTTTTTGGTATATCAATTAAAATTATTACACTTTATCCAGGATGAAATAAATCATGACTTCCTTTTATTCATACACACCCACCTCCCAGATCTGTTGTGTAGCTATAATAGGTTTGCTCATCTACTTTAGAATGAATAGAAACTGGGATCTGTATATTTTTCCTGTAAAAACTTTATCTCTAAGTTCTTCTAATTCTTTCGGAATGAGACAGAAAAACCTCTCTGTTTTTAACTGTTAAACAGCAGGTTTTAAAATAGAATATACCCGAACGGTACTGAAACTGGGCAATATGTCTACCAACATCAACTGCGGATTTGACTGCAGAAGTATATTTTTTGAAAAATGAGGAGGAAGATTAAGTTCAAGTATAGTTAAACCCTTTTATATTGCATTTACTTTATAATCACCGGGCGAAGTAATTATCATGTTCCTAGTTATTCCTGTTTTTGATCTTATTAATCTTAATATCTCTAACAATATCAATTTTTCCACTAATTTACAGGAGTTATATGATTTTATGACTTAAGAATCCTATTGCCCGAAGGGGGACTCGAACCCCCATGGGGAAACCCCCACTAGATCCTGAATCTAGCGCGTCTACCAATTCCGCCATCCGGGCTACAGCAATATAATAATAAAGTTTAATCAAGAATTCAATTCAAATAAATTTGCAACTGAATTTTCAATTATAATAATGAGTGAAAGCATCCAATATTTTTATAATTATATAAAAAATAGAGAAATAAACTTTAATCAATTATAAGGATTTAGTTATTCTGTTCCTTATCCCAAGCTTGGTACAAAATACTTTTCCGTTTGTTGAACCTGAAGTTACTAGATAATAACCCGAAGTTTTCATATTCCAATGAATTGAATCATAATTCCCAAATTTTATCAAAATAAGAGTTTTATAAACTTCTTTAAAATTTTTTCTAATATGATATTATAATAGAAAATTAACTGAAAACTTTTATTCTTATCGAATCCATTTCTAATAGGAGCATAAAATGAAATCATACGGAGTTGGAATAATTGGTGCAGGTTTTATGGGGAAAACACACACATATGGATATGTTAACATACCACTTTTCTATGATGGCTTGCCATTTAAAATTAGACTGGTCGGCATATGCAACAGGACTCTTTCGAAAGCTGAAAGGTTAAGAGATAATTTTGGTTTCGAGTTTGCTACTTCAAACTACAAGGATTTGCTTGAAAGGAAAGATATAGATATAATTGATATTTGTACTCCAAATGATGTACACCATGAGCAGATCATTGCCTCCATTAACTCTGGGAAAAATCTGTATGTAGATAAACCGCTATGTATTACCAATGAAGAGGCAGATGAGATAGTTGAAGTGGTGAACAAATCCAGAATTATTCATCAAATAGCATTCAATATGAGGTTTTACCCGGCAATTAAACGTCTTAAGATGCTGATCAATGAAGGTTTTTTGGGAGAGCCTATTTCTTATAGGGTAACGTACTACCACGCAAGCAATCTTAATCCCAGGGTATCCCGTGGTTGGCGTCAGGATATAAAACGCTCGGGGGGAGGTGTACTGTTTGATATGGGCTCTCATGCCCTTGATATTACCTATTACCTTCTTGGAAGGTTTAAAAAACTCTCAATGGAAAGTACAATATTGTTTCCTGAAAGGCTTGATGATAATGGCAAACCAGTAAAGGTAGAAACTGAAGATCATGTAATAATAAATGCAAAGATGGAAAATGGTGCAAGAGGAACTGTTGAGGTTTCAAAGGTTATTTTGGGTAGTAATGATGATTTAAATATAGAAATTTATGGAACAAGGGGCGCTGTGAGATTTAATACTATGAATCCAAATTATCTATACATATACGATTCCAGAAATGAATCCGAACCAATTGGGGGGAAAAGAGGCTATACTGCAGTAGAAACAGTTAATAAGGACCCTGATTCAACCAGTAAGTTCCCAGGGCCAAGGTTTCCTATTGGATGGCTACGAGCCCATATAGCATGTCACTATAATTTCCTGAAAAATCTGCATGAGGGCAAGCAGGCTATACCATCTCTGATTGATGGTGCATATATACAGAAGATAATGAATGCTTTGTATAGGGTTAATAACAAGGAAGAATGGGTTTTTGTATAAAGCAAACCTATCTTTATGTAGACTTTACTCCAAAGATTTTTTGTCCATAAATAAGTATGTATACATTAGTCCATTTTAATAGTGGAAAACTGATATCATTTTTAGCTATGATCCATCAGTGTATGAAACCTATAATTTTTTGTATTTAAAGATTTTGCCTCTTTGCTCAAAGGGTCAAAAAGTGATTTTTGGAATAAACCTTTTAATAACAATTATAAATAAAAAAATCACCATTATCCATTCAAAATAGCATCTTCCAATTTATTCATTATTAGTGAAGCTTTCCCCTGTAAAAATATATCTGTTATGGCATTGGTATAGTTAGATGATTCTACATTTATCTCTATAATCTTTGCACCTCGCTTTTTTGCATTATGGGGTATTAAAGAAGCAGGATATATTTCTCCAGTTGTGCCTATAATAATCATTACATCTGTATTTGCTACTGCTCTTTCTACTCCGAGAATGGCTTTCTCAGGAATGGATTCTCCAAAAAATACTATATCCGGTTTTAGAACACCACCGCATTCGCAGGTTGGCGGATCCATCTTTATAATTTTATCCGAAGTTTCATATACCTTACCGCAATTTATACAGGTTAGTGTTCTTAATGTACCATGATACTCAATGATATTTCTACTCCCTGCCTCGTAGTGCAAATTATCTATATTCTGAGTAATTATCCATTTTAGAATACCCTTTTTCTCAAGATTAGAAAGAGCAATATGAGCATAGTTCGGTTTTGCATGTATGTAAGAGCCGTAAAATATCTTTTTTAATAATCTCCATGATTCGGCTGGATGAGAATAGAAATGTGAAATATCCAGCAGTGATGGGTCGAACTTAGACCATAGGCCATTTTTACCTCTAAATGGTGGTATCCCACTTTCAACTGATATTCCAGCACCTGTAAATGCTGTTAAATACTTAGAATCTTTGATTACTTCTGCAGCTTTTTGTATGTTATCCATTTAATTTTCCGGTAATTTTTATATCTACTAATAAAATTTTATATTGTGGGGGAGTCAATCAAAAAATATTAAATAAAAGAGAGCGATTCTTTTGAAAAAATCATTTTTATATTGAAAGATATATTATATAATTTAGCTAAATAAGTCTCTTTTTATACCAATTGATTTATGTGCAATTATGAAAACTCAATAGATCTTAACATATAATAACCATAAGGAGGGTTTAATGAGTTTTTTTAAAAATCATGGTGTTTTGGTTACAGGGGGTGGAAGGGGTATTGGAAGAGCAATTGCATTAGCTTTTGCAACAGAAGGAGCGGACGTTTTTATTACTTCAAGAACTGAGAAAGAACTCAAATGTGTAACAGATGAAATTAATAAACTAAATGTAAAAGGTGGATATTATGTATGTGATATCTCTGATCCGCGACAGGTTGAAAAGATGTCTTTTGAGGCAATAAACTTTTTGGGCAAGGTTGATATTCTAATTAATAATGCTGGTATATTCCTTATGAGTGAAGCGAAGGATACTTCTATCAATGAATGGCAGATGGTAATTAATGTAAATCTGAATGGTATGTTCTATTGTACCCATTTTATCCTACCAGGAATGATTGAAAGGCGTTACGGGACTATCATTAATATTTCTTCAATGGCAGGGAAAAAACCATATCTTAAACAGAGTGCATATGTTGCAAGTAAATTTGGAATAGTTGGATTTTCCAAAACCCTGGCTGGGGAGCTAAAACCTTACAACATTAAGGTTCATGTGATATGCCCTGGTGGTGTGGATACAACTCTGGTAAGACAGCACAATTTCCCACCGGGTTCAACAATTAAACCTGAAGA
>QNBN01000099.1 GCA_003645695.1 Spirochaetota bacterium
ACAGCTAACAAAAATACTCGATTATATGGATGTTTTAAATGAGCTAAATCTGGAAGGACTTGAAGTTACTGCTCATACTCTTGATTTAAAAAATGTTATGAGAAATGATGAAGTAAAGAAGAGCCTGGATATTAAAGAGGTTAAACAGTTAGCGCCAGAATGGAAAAACAATCATTTTGTTGTACCACGAATTATATAGGAGGAATGGATTAAAATGGGATTAAACGAGCTCACCATCGCTGAAACAAGGGAAAAGATAAGAAATGAAGAAATAACAACTCTGGATATTGTAAATGATTTGAAGGAGGCGATCGAAGAGGATAATTCTCGCAAAGATTCTCTTAATGCGTACATTTCTTTTAATATGGATGAGATTAAAAGGGAAATAGATCTTTATTCCAAAATTAACCAGAAAGATACTCTTTTATCTGGTGTACCTATTGCAATTAAGGATATAATCAACGTTAAAGGAACTAAAACAACCTGTGCATCAAAAATACTCAAAGATTATGAAGCTCCCTATGATGCAACTGCCATTGAGTATCTTCGAAAAAATGGTGGTGTTCCATCGGGGAAGCTGAATATGGATGAATTTGCAATGGGTTCCACAAATGAAAGCTCAAGCTTTGGGGTTGTCAGAAACCCTCATAATAGAGATAAAATCCCAGGAGGTTCCAGCGGTGGTGCTGCCAGTGCTGTCGCTGGTAATCTTGCTATTGCTGCTCTTGGTTCTGATACTGGTGGTTCTATAAGGCAGCCGGCCTCAATGTGTGGGGTGTTTGGTATTAAGCCAACCTACGGGAGAGTGTCACGATACGGACTTGTAGCATATGCTTCATCTTTTGATCAGATTGGACCAATCACAAAAACTGTAATGGATGGAGCACTTCTTTTAGAGGCAATATCAGGACATGATGAAAAAGATACTACCTCTGCAAATGTAAAAACAGAAAAGTATTCCCAGTATGTTGGACAGAGTATTAAAGGAAAAAGGATTGGAATCCCTGAGGAGTATTTTGGAGATGGCCTTGAAGAAGACGTTAGATTATCAGTTGAGAAATCTATTGATGTACTTAAAGAAGCAGGAGCAATTATAAAAAAGATAAATCTTAAATATACGAAATATGCAATTGCAACATACTATATTATTGCAACAGCAGAAGCGTCATCCAATCTTGCAAGATATGATGGCATAAGATATGGAACAAGGTTTGTAAAGACGGATGACCTTGATACCCTTTACAGAAAAAACAGGAGTATTGGATTTGGTGATGAAGTTAAAAGAAGGATATTGCTGGGAACATTTACGCTTTCCTCGGGTTACTACGATGCCTACTATCTGAAAGCCCAAAAGGTAAGAACCCTTATAAGAGAGGATTTCAAAACTGCTTTTAATGGTGTAGATATAATTGTAACCCCGGTTACACCAAAAGCAGCATGGAATATTGGACAGATGGTGAATGATCCTCTTCAGATGTACCTATCTGATATCTATACAGTACCGATCAATATAGCTGGATTACCAGCTGCTTCGGTGCCCTGCGGGAAAACATCTGAAGGATTGCCTGTTGGTCTTCAAATTATTGCGTATCACTTTAATGAAGCAGATATATTTCGAGCTGCAAGAATTGTTGAGGAGGGAGTTTGATGAATTATGAAGCTGTTATAGGCCTTGAGATACATGTTCAGTTAAATACAAAAACAAAAACTTTCTGTGGTTGCAGTACTTCTTTTGGGGAGGAGCCCAATACCCATACATGTCCGGTTTGTCTTGGGTTGCCAGGTGCTTTACCGGTACTTAACAGAGAAGCACTTCATAAGGCAATTTTGGCAGGATTGGCTTTAAACTGTGAAGTAGCTGAATATTCAGTTTTTGCAAGAAAAAATTATTTCTATCCAGATTTGCCCAAAGCATACCAGATTTCACAATATGAATATCCCATAAATAAAGGGGGGTATGTGGTAATAAAGGATGCAAATGGAAAAGAGAAGAGAATTGGAATTACAAGAGCGCATCTAGAGGAGGATGCAGGAAAATTAATACATGATGAAGATCCTAAAGGCCCGAGCTATGTAGATCTTAACAGGTGTGGAACTCCTCTTCTGGAGATTGTTTCTGAGCCTGATATTAGAACGCCCGATGAAGCTTATAACTTTTTACATGCAATTAAGGAGATAATGCAGTATGTTGGTGTTTCAGAATGTAACATGGAGAAAGGTGAGCTAAGAGTAGATGTTAATATCTCTGTAAGACCTTATGGGCAAAAAGAGATGGGAATAAAGCATGAGATAAAAAATATGAACTCCTTTGCAAATGTAAAAAGGGCACTTGAGTATGAGATGAAAAGGCAGGTAAGAGTTTTGAGAACAGGTGGTACCCTCAAGCAAGAGACAAGATTATTTGATCAGAGTAAAAATGCAACAGTACCTATGAGGACTAAAGAAGAGGCACATGATTATAGATATTTTCCAGATCCTGATCTTGTACCTGTTATATTGAAAAAAGAAGAAATAGAGGAAATCCGAAAGGAGCTTCCTGAATTGCCTATGGCAAAAAGAAAGAGATTTATTGAAGAATACAAATTAACGGAGTACGATGCAGTAAATATATGTTCATCCAAAAAGCTGGCTGATTATTTTGAAAATGCTGTTAGAAATTACAAAAATCCCAAAAAAATCGCTAATTGGATATTGAGCGAAATGATGAGGGTAATTAAAGAAGGGGAAATTGATATAGAGGATTTTATTGTAAAACCGGAGATGCTCAGAGAATTATTTGAAATAATGGATAGTGGTCTGATTTCTGGTAAAATTGCAAAGGAGGTATATGATGAAATGGTAAAAACTGGAAAAAGGGCATCTGCGATTGTGAAAGAAAAGGGATTAAAACAGGTTGTTGACGAGGATGAGATAGGGAAAGTAGTTGAAGAGGTTTTAAAAGAAAACGCTGATGCAGTTGAAGATATTAAAAAGGGTAAAAAGAATGCCTTTGGATTTTTAATGGGACAGATAATGAAAAAAACAAAAGGTAAAGCAAATCCAAAGCTTGCTAACGAAATTTTAAATAAAAGATTATTTCAAAGCCAGTAAATCTTTATTGATTTTTTGTTCTTTGTTTTATATAGTAAAATCAGATATGGAATTAAATTAAACCTAAAATTATATAAATAGTTCAATAAAAATAGGCAAATGAACATATAATTATAATAAAAAATAATGTTTGCCTATTCGTTTTATACCTATGTAAAAGAAGTTTTAAGTTTTCTTAAATGTATTTTACTCTATTTAAATAATTAATCCGGGTACAAAAAATTACAATTTTAATGAATAAAACTTTATATCAATATAAAAGGATGGTGTAAAATGATTTGGAATGAAGAACGCGAGACAATGGCAGATGGCAAAAAAAAGGAGCTCCAAACGGATTTGTTAAGGGCTCTTATTGAAAGGGTATATGAAAAAATTCCATTTTATAAGAAGAGGATGGATGAGATTGGCGTAAAACCATCGGATATTCATTCAATAGAGGATATTGTAAAGCTTCCTTTTACCACGAAAAATGATTTAAGAGAGAATTATCCATTTGGAATGTTTGCAGTACCCTTATCGGAGGTTGAAGAGATTCACACCTCATCAGGAACTACAGGAAAACCAGTTGTTGGAGGTTATACCAAGAATGATATAGAAATGTGGAGTGAGGTAATGGCACGATGTATGAGTGCCAGTGGAACTACCAAAGACGATATTGTACAAAATGCATACGGATATGGCCTTTTTACCGGTGGTCTGGGGGTACACTATGGTGCAAGAAAGATAGGTGCTACGATTATTCCGATTTCAGGAGGTAATACTAAAAGACAAATAATGATAATGCAGGATTTTAAAAGCACAATTCTTACCTGTACTCCAAGTTATTCTCTATACCTTGCTGAAGTTGCTGAAGAGATGGGGGTTGATCTTAAAAAGCTTCCATTAAAGGCTGGCAATTTCGGTGCTGAACCATGGTCGAATAATATGCGGAGGGAAATTGAATCCAGATTGGGTATTATGGCTCTTGATATTTATGGCCTTACTGAGATTATTGGTCCTGGTGTGGGAAATGAATGTGAGTATAAAAATGGTGTCCATATATGTGATGATTATTTTTATCCAGAAATAATAAACCCTGAAACAGGTGAGGTTCTGCCTCCTGGAGAGGTAGGGGAGCTGGTTATTACGACCCTTACGAGAGAAGCAACTCCTCTATTGAGGTATCGCACCAGAGATATAACATCTATTATCCCTGGAAAATGTGAATGTGGTAGAACGTCTACAAGAATTCAGAGAATTATGGGTAGAACGGATGATATGCTTATTATTAGAGGTGTTAATGTTTTTCCATCTCAAATTGAAGAAGTTCTTGTTGATATTGAGGGTGTAGAACCTCACTATCAGATTATTGTTGATAGAGTGGGTGCCCTGGATGTGATTGAAGTACAGGTCGAGATGAATGAAAATATACTGTCTGATGAGATAAAGGACCTTGAATGGTTGGAAAACAGAATAAAAGATGAAATCGAGAGTATGCTTGGGTTAAAAGTTGGTGTTAAACTTGTTGAACCAAAAACTATTGCAAGATCTGAAGGTAAGGCGAAAAGAGTTATTGATAAAAGGAAAATATAAAATTCGGAGGTTAAAATGAAAATAAGGCAAATATCTGTTTTTATAGAGAATAAAGTTGGAAGAATTAAGGAGATTACAGATATCCTTGGAGAAAATAAGGTTAATATTCGTGCACTTTCACTAGCAGATACATCTGATTTCGGCATTTTAAGAATGATTGTGGATGATATTGAAAAAGCAGTTAAGATATTAAAGGATAATGGATTTATAGTAAAAGTATCTGAAGTTGTTGCAGTTGAGGTGCCGGACAAGCCTGGCGGATTGGCTAAAGTGCTTGATTTACTTGTGTCCAATGGTATGAATGTTGAGTATATGTATGCCTTTTTTGAAAAACCAGAGGATAGTGCGCTCTTATTATTTAGATTTGAAAGACCTGATGAAGCAATAGAATTGCTAACAAAAAACGGTATTAACGTGGCAGGTGAAGATAAGCTTGGTGTTCATTAATTGATTTAAGGTTTTGTTAGTTAAAGTAATTGATAATAGGCCTGAATAATTTTTGTTTGTAACAAAACTCTTGATTTACCGAGTATAATGGAAATTAAACAATAGGCAAGTATAGTTATTAATATGTTTTATAAGTTTGTTTACCCATTTGTATAATAAGTGCGAATTGAGATGTCAATTTATTTTGGTTAGGAGGAACGGTGTGGCAATAAAGGATGCAGAGATTATGGTCTTAATGGATAAAATCAGGGAACATTATCATAACAATATAAACAACAGATATATCAGAAAAGCACTGCTGATAATGGATATATCAAGAACTACATGGGAAAATCTTGAATCATTAACGGGAAAGGGAGACTTATACCACACCCAGGGTTACAACTTTGATGAACTTTATGAATGGGTAGCGTCTGCATTGACGTTTATACACCACGCCCGGACAGAAGTGGCTCCTAATTTAAAAAGCATTATCTCTTCCGGAAGCACTACGGTATTGGGAAAATCTGTAAGAGAAAGAGAAGAGGATAAAATTTTAAGAGAGATGGCAATTAAGACATTCCCTGAGAACCTTAAAATGTTTGCTGAGTTAGTAAAAGAACTCTACAATAGGGTTGTGGAGTTGGATAAAATCAGTAATCCGGTAAAACCTTATTATAAAAAATATCCAGAGATTATAGAACTTATAAAGGCTTTGTAATCTGCTTTTTTAATATTACTTTATTGCCAGGATCTAGGTATTTTACTTCATCATAGTATATAGAAGTAAGAAAAACGCCTCTTCCATGGGCTTCGAGGAGTTTGTCAGGATCATTGGGCGAGGGGATATTTTTATAATCAAATCCATTTCCATCGTCTTTTACTTCAATCTCAAAAATATTGTTTTCAAAAGTTGATGTGATTTGAACCTTTTTACCTTCTTCTTCAGCTTTTTTGATTCTTTCTTCTAATAGATCCATGTATGTATTTGAGTTTAATGCCTCGTTCTTATCATCATAGGTAATTCCTAAATTTCCATGTTCTATTGCATTTATAATTATCTCATATAGACCAATCCTTAATCCCTCATAGGTTGGCTTTTCAAAGAATGGAGAGATATTAAAAAGTATCTGATTAACCACGCTCCATATCTTTTTTATTTCATTACCAATGATACATTTCTTCTTTTCATAGATAACAACATCCTTGGCAACTTCTAGCCTTTTTTTGCTCTCTCTCTTTAGTGCAATATCTTCAATAATTTTGAAGAGCTCAGTTAGAAGGATCGGTTTTTTTATAAAGTTGGATGCTCCAACTCTCAAAGATTCAATTACAAGATCTTCAGAGCCATATCCTGTGATGATGATAACATCTACATCACTGTTCAATTTTTTTATCTCTCTTGTTACCTGGAGTCCTGACATTTCAGGCATTTTGACATCTGTTATTACAATCTCAGGCTTTTTTTGTTTAAATACCTCGAGTCCCTCCCGTCCATTTGTCGCTTCAAATATATTATAACCCTTTTCCTGAAGTGCAATGGAGAGTACTTTTCTTATGGAATCTTCATCATCGATTACTAAAATATCTTTCATCTTGTCCTCATTAAAGATCTATTATGGTTTTTCTTATTAAAATTAAAAGTACTACCTAATATTAGCTTTTCTTTCCGACTTTTAAATCCTTGCATTCTCACTGTTACTCATACCGAAAGTTTAGTGCCTAAAGAATGTATATTAACACGATTGTTTAAAAGGGATTCTAATTCTTCATATTTATGTCTTAGTTTGGATAGTTCCTTTATCTTGCCTCTTTTTAAACAACCAAGGCTATAGATATGGAATTTTCTGATATACTCTTTAAAAGCCTGATCAACATGCCCTTTTAATAGATCATTGCTATGGTTATTTTTTATGAATTTCTCAAGTGCCATCATCCTGTACTTTTCAATACCATCTATTTTACTGGACAGTTGATTATTGTGTCCTCCATACTTTATAACAAGCTTCTCATTGATGTATCCTACTTCATACTTTGAAGTTAACCTCAACCAGAGCTCGTAATCTTCTACATACTTAAAACTCTCATCAAATCCGCCTATCTCCGTAAAAATATCTCTTTGAATAATGATGGATGATGGGCTTATCAAACACATTTTTAATGAAGGTAAAAAAAAGTTTCCCGCATATTTTTTATGCTTTTTGCCTTGATTTATTCTAACTCCATCTTTTATCCATATCTCATCGGTATGACATGCCAGATATTGGGGGTGATTTTCTAGATATTTTAGCTGCTTTTCAATCTTTGTGTCTAACCATTCGTCATCTGAGTCAATAAATGCTATCCATCTCCCTCTCGATAATTTTATACCCTCATTCCTTGCTCTGCTAACTCCTGAATGATCTATTTTTTTATATCTAATCCTTGAATCAGCTATATTTTGAACGATTTTGTCTGTGTCATCCTCTGATCCATCATCAATAACTATTATTTCTAAATCTTTGAAGGTTTGCCTTGCAACAGAGGAAATTGCCCTTTTAATTAAATTAGCTCTATTATAAGTCGGTATAATAACAGAAACCTCAGCCATTGCTCCAGATCTAAATATTTTATTTTATTAATAGCATAGTCTAAAAAATCTTAAAATTCAAATATAATTAACATATTATTCGGCAAAAACAAACATGTTAACCATTATTAAATTAGTATGAGTTGCAACTAAGGAGATATGAAGATATATAATGTATGTATCATGTATGTGTAATTTTAGATATCATGAATTTTTAATTCGGCTTAAATAGAGTAGTTGGAGTTATAATAAAATATGGTTCCGCTATCATTGTCTGGGATTATCAAGCTCTTTTTAGATAGGTTTCTGAGGATTTTTTTTAACCTTCGTTCATTAAAGTTTAACGTTTTAGAGATTTGCTCGATCGATAATTTTTTCTTCTGTCCAAAAAGATCGAGAACAATCTTTTCATCACTTTTCAACTTTTGTCCTGTCCCTGATATGGAACTGTTCTGTACAAATCGTTTAACTGCTTTTTTTGTTGCGGGGACATTTAAATTATCTACTCTAATATATGGTATAAATGATTCATTTTCCTTTACATAGTATGGTTTTTGTGGACCTTCATCTATTCTTATCAATATTAGAGTTTTTTTATTAAATTTTATTAGACTTGTTGATACAACAGGTGCCGGGATTATTGTATGAAGGAGTTTTTCAAGATTTGATTTTTCTTTCTCTTCGTTAAAAATGCCTATTGGAAGGCCTTTATCATTAATTCCAATAAATAGATTCCCCCCTTTTGTGTTTGAAAATGCACATATTGTTTGCGCGGCTAATTTAATAGATGAGAGAGATTCCAAAAACTCAGTTTTATAGCCCTCACCAAGGGCAATAATCTCCTCTATTACATCTTTTGGAATAATTTCTTTTTGTATCCTCATTATAACTCGATTATATGTTTATTGTTTATAATCGTCAATTGCTATTTTTTAAAGTTGTATTGTAATTAAAGTAATTATGGTTTTATTGTTAATAATATTCGAACTGAATTGCTTAAAATATGAATGAATGTCGATTTTTATAGCATAAAATATATATTGGAAAATAACTTTATTCTACTATATTCTTGACCTTATTAGTATTAGTGAATATTTTCATCATTAAACCTTAAAGTATGTACTCAGGAGATATCAGAAATGTCAAAAGAAAGAAGTATAGTTGCAAGAGCAGTAATTAATACTCTTTTTTTTATTTTAGGATTCAGCATAATATTTGTAGCATTAGGGGCTGGAGCAGGATCAATATCTGGATTTCTATTAAGGCATAAGAAGATTATTTCGATCATAGGTGGCGCAATTATTATAATATTTGCATTTCAAGTTATGGATATACTTAAAATACCATTTTTAAACTATGAAAAAAAGGCATATGTAAAGCAGAAACCTAGAGGCATTTTTGGTGCTCTTATTATCGGAATTACCTTTGCTGCTGCCTGGACACCATGCATTGGTCCAATTCTATCAAGTATCTTAATATTAGCTGCAACTGAAGAAACAGTTATAAAAGGAATATATTTGCTTATTGCATATTCTTTAGGATTAGGATTGCCATTCTTGTTTTCTGTAATTGCATTTGGATCATTCCTATCCTTTTCAAAGTTTATAAAGCGTCATTTTAAAACAGTTGAGATTATAAGCGGAATATTACTTATAGGTATAGGTATTGTTTTAATTCTGGGACAGTTTGAAAAATTATCCCAGATGATTGC
>QNBN01000100.1 GCA_003645695.1 Spirochaetota bacterium
CCTGTCCGATTTAATCCACCAATATTATGATATCCAGCTTGGAGTTCTGATTGCCAGAAGGGTTTTCCTCGAGATGCATCCCTGATCATCTCAAGATGAAACATATGAACACTTAAATCACCTTTCATTAACCAGCCTGGAAAACTTGAACTTCCAAACTTATCACAAGGTAAAGATAGCATCCACTCATCCCAACTACTATAAGCCATCGCTCCTAAATAAGCACTGGAAGCAACATGCGTCATAACTGGATGCTTTGGAGCAACTTCTCTTGCCAGTTTAACCCTCCAAGATAAATTATCCCTCAGATTTTCTAACCAAAACTTTCTCCAGTCAATCATATCAGGATAACTGCCAAATCTCTCAGGAGGTCTAACCTGTGTCCAGGAGGAATAGTGTCTACCCCAACAAAGCTCAAGATTTCTCAATGTTTTATATTTATTTTTTAGCCATTCCTGAAATTTTTTCCGGGAACTCTCACAATAACAGAATAGTTTATCCTTATAATACCAGGTTGGCTCAATATGTGGTTCGTTCCACAGATCAAAAAGAAAAAGCGCAGGATGATCTTTATAACGAAGTAGAACTTCTTTAAAAAACTTCTCTGCTTCTAATCGCACCTTTGGATGATCAAGACACAAACCCGGCGATCCACCAGAAGGAATACCCGGAGATGCTTGAGTTTTGACTTTTAAACCATCATTGCTAACATATCGTGCTTCAGGGTAAGCCTCTTCTAACCAATAAGGAGCATTTTCTATATTAATATTGATGACCACCTTTAAACCAACATCTTCACATAAGTCCATTAGGATATCTAGATCTTTAAAATCATATTCCTGATGAGATTTATTAATCCACCCCCAAACTGCAAAGAATTTTACAGTATTAAAGCCAAATTCTTTAATTAGTTTAAGATCCCTTTCCCAATCTGACATAGGAGGATTTGGAGGACGATAGTATTGTGTTCCATATACAAACATATTACACCCCCGTCTTATTTAAAAACAAAAATTCCTCTTCTCTTTTATAAAATTAAAAATTTTCTGATGGGTTTTAACTTTTTAATCCTGTTAAACTTATTCCTTGAATAAATGTCTTTTGAGCCAGAAAAAATATCACTACTATCGGCAAGAGCATCAGTGTTGAGGCTGCCATTAACAGGTTCCATTCGGTGGCACCATGTTGGGCTTGATACTGTTGCAATCCTAAAGATAGTGTAAACATTTTTTGTTTAGTTATAAAAATCAAGGGAGTAAGAAAATCCTGCCAGCTGTACAGAAACGCAAATAAAGCTACTACAGCTAAGGCTGGTTTACTTAATGGAAGTATTACTCTCCAGTAGATACCAAGTTCTGAACATCCATCTATTTTAGCTGCATCTGATAATTCTTTAGGAATACTCATAAAGAACTGCCGCAAAAGAAAAATAAACAATGGATAACCAAACCAGAATCGAAGATAAAGGGGCTTAAAAGTTCCAGTCCAATGTAAATTTCTAAATACCACATACAGAGGAATCACATAAACTGGTAGAGGGATCATCATAGTTCCGAGAACAAGGATAAACAGTAAATTCCGACCCGGCCATTCTATTCGTGAGAATCCATAAGCTGCTAGAGAAGAAAAGATGAGTGCACCTAATACCGATAAAGTAGAAACATAAAGTGTGTTTAAGGTATAGGTAAGAAAAGGTATGTAATTTATAGCATCTACATAATTCATCCACCTTACCGGATTGGGTAGCCATACAGGAGGAAAGACGAAAATCTGTCTATCTACCTTAAGTGATGTGGATACCATCCATGCCAGGGGAAGGATAAAACTTACCGCACCTATAATCAATACAATATAGATCCATATTCGCAAGATTGCTTTGATTTTACCTTTTGTTTGGAGTCGGTTATTCCTTAATCTGACATTTACAGATTTAAACAACTGATCCCTCTTTTGGAGTTATTTCCCTGCATAATATATCTTTTTACTACTTATCTTGAATATTATTAATGTACACGTTAAGATTATGATAAACAACAACCAAGCCATTGCAGATGCGTATCCCATCTTAAAAAACTGGAAGGCGTTTTCGTATAGGTAAAGAGCATAAAATGTGGTAGCACGCATAGGTCCCCCACCGGTCATAATATAGGGGAGTGTAAATATCTGCATAGCCCAAATTAATCCTATTATCACATTAAGAAGCATAGCTGGGGATACCATAGGAAGGGTAATGCGCAGTGTTTTTTGCCACCAATTAGCTCCATCAAGTTCGGCAGCTTCGTAAAGCTGTTGAGGTACATCCTGTAATCCTGCCAAATAGATGATCATCGGCTGTCCCACTGTCCAGAAACTCATAAGGATAAGAGCAGGCTTTGCCCATGCTGGATCACCAAGCCAATTTGGCCCTCGAATTCCTATGCCAGCAAGCAGAGCATTTAATACTCCATAGCGGGTATTAAAAATCCACAGCCATAGTATAGCTATCACTACTGGAGGTACTATTGTCGGTAGAAAATAAATGGTTCGAAACACCGGCATAGCTTTTACTTTTGTATTTAAAAGTAAGGCAAGTAACAGAGCAATTACCTGTCCCAAAGGTATGGCAAATATAGCATAATAAAAAGTATTACTTAAGGAAATCCAAAATATCGGATCATGAAATAGTTCCCAGTAATTTCCAAATCCATTCCATTTTGGTGGAGTAAACATATCGTAAACTGACAAACTATAATAAAGTGATGCTATAGTAGGATAGGCAAGAAAAAAAGAAAAACCTATCAGCCAAGGCATAACAAATAACAACCCATTTCTCAAGTTTTTTCTTCTTTGTCTCATATTCTTCCCTTTTCCCTGTTAGTAAGAGGGGATAACAAATGGTACCAAAAGGATACCATTTGTTATCCCGCAAAATACCTATAACTTATATTTTGTCAAAACTCTATCCAGCTCCCTTTGGACACGGAAAGTTACCTTTCTCAAGGCTTCTTGAGGAGTTTCCTTAAGTAACATCACCGAATCAAATGCAACTGCCATTTCCTTTCTATAAATATCCCATACTGGCATTACTAGCTCATGTCGAGCATTGGGACTAAAGGTAAGTCTATAGAAAACTTCAATATAGGGATTAGGATGTTTTGCTATAAACTGAGCATTGTATGAGGCTTTAAGAGGACTCATTTTCCGATGTCCGAGAGCTAACTTCTCCAATGCATGTTGGGTGCTCATCCATTTGATAAATTCAAATGCCTCATCTGGATGTTTAGCTCCTCTGGGAATTGCAAGAGCATCAACTGTGACTCTAGCGGTGTCAGGAGCACCACCTGGACCATAAGGAAAAGCAGCAACACCAAATTCCATATCAGGAGCAAATTTTTGGATAAAATTAGCATGCCATGAACCTTGATATACCATAGCTAGTTTCTCTGCGAAGAAAGGATTAGTAGGACCCGAATAAGTTCCAAATCCAGAGGCGAAAGTTTGCAAAGCTTCTGCTCCAAATTTTTTGGCGTAAGACTGCACCCACTCAAAGGCTTTGACATTTTGAGGATTATCAGCAGTAACCTTCTTTTTTTGGGGATCATACAGTTTCCCTCCAAAATACCACACCCAGGCAAATGGCCACCACCCTGGCCATGCAGGGTCAAATCCCATCTGAATTATGTTACCAGCCGAGTCCCATCTTGTTAATTTCTCATTATAGGTATCTAACTCCTTAATAGTTCGTGGAGGGTTGTTTGGATCAAGACCCGCCTTCTTAAACATACCCTTGTTCCAGTGTAGAGCACAAGACATTAGAGTAATAGGAAGTGCCCACTGATGACCCTTATAACTGAGCATATCGTAAGCAATGGAAATATACGAATCTCTGGAGATATCCGCTTTTTTGATGTACCTATCCAGAGGAATTACACCGTTTCTGATTGCGTAAGGCGCTATATTTCGCTCTCCTATAGCAGTTACATCTGGAGGTTCTCCTGCAGCAACAGCTACTAAAAGTTTCTCTCCCAGACCACTAACCGGCAGTACATCAACCTCAATTTTATTCTGGGAAGCATTAAACTCATCCACAAGTTTTTTTATAGTATCAAATTCGAATCCTGTCCATATTGTCCAGTAGGTAATTTTTGTTCTTTGGGCACCAAGTGCACTTGTACCTGATATACCTGTAATTAAAAGATAAAGACACACAACCAAAACTAATAATTTTTTTTCTCGCATTTTTAAAATATCCTCCTTTTTCAATTTATAATTTTACTTTTCATTGGTATTCCCATAAAGCACTTCTTATTATTGTATCATCACCCCCCTTCTGAAGTGCTTCTGTAATCTACCCTCCTTTTTGCCTATAAATTAGCCTTTAACAGCTCCTCCTAAAATACCTTTAACAATATGCTTCTGGAGAAATACAGCAAAGAAAAACATCGGTAGAATAATTGTTGTAGCTGCAGCAGAAACATTCCCCCAATCTAATTCATACTCTGCTCCTAGAAGCTCGGCTATTCCCACTGGAAGAGTTTTAGAGGCGGTAGAGAGGGTAAATATCCGGGCAAACAAGAACTCGTTCCAGCAAATTATTAAGGTAAATATAAAAGCAGCTGCCAAACCGGGCCGAGATAAAGGAAGTGTAATATGGGTCAATGCTGTAAATCGACTACAACCATCTACCTTAGCTGCATCTTCGAGAACCTGAGGAATCTCGTCAAAGAATCCTTTTAACAACCAAATAGCTAATGGTAAGTTTGTAACAGTATACATTAGAATAAGAGAATATTTTGTATCCACTAATCCTAATTTTTTCATTATTATATAGAAAGGAACAGCAAGACTCATTGGTGGTATCATTCTGGTTGTCAAAAATAATAGAAGAAAAAATTCATTAAATTTAAATTTAAAACGAGAAAAAGAATAAGAAGCAAAGGTTCCTAATCCTATTGTAAAGAAGGTAGAAATTATGGTTACAATAACGCTATTTAAGGCATAATATTTGAAATTTCCACGGGCTTGATATATCTCATAATAACTTCGTAGTGTTGGAGGGTGAGGTATAAAAGTAGGAGGATAAGTATATACCTCAAATCGAGTCTTTAAGGAGGTAATAATAATCCATCCTATAGGAAAAAAGGCTATAATACATGCCAGAACTATAACAATATGTTTTAACTTTTCCTCCATCTAACTCATTCCTTCACGAGGTTTTAAAAACTTAATACATACTATGCTAATTATGAAAGTAATTAGAAAAGTTACTATTGACAAAGAAGATCCCATCCCTATATTCATTTCTCCAAAAGTCTTATAATAGGTGTAAGTGGCAAGCACATCTGTAGATCCTCCTGGTCCTCCTCCCGTCATAATATAAACTATGTCAAACATACGCAGAGCAATTGGAAGTCTAAGAAGGAAGGCAACTAAAATGAAATATCGAAGATAAGGAATGGTGATATACCGAAAAAGTTGCCACCTACTAGCTCCATCGATTTGACCTGCTTCATATAATTCCCCTGGAATAATCTGCAATCCTGCCAAGAGTATTATAAATACAAAAGGAGTTTTCTGCCAAACATCCACCCCTACTATCACGTTTAATGCTAACCTAGGAGTTCCAAGCCACAAAAGAGGCTTTCTGATTATACCAATTTTAATTAAAATATAATTTATTACTCCATAGACATCGTTAAGCAACCAAGTCCAAATAACAGCAGCTACAGCTGGTGCTAACATCCATGGCAAAAGAATAACTCCCCTAATAATATTCTCTCCTTTTACCCCCCTTGCCATTAAAAGAGCAAATATTAGTGCTAATATAAGTTCAAGTAGTATAGAAACAGCTGTAAAGTAGAAAGTCTGTTTGATTACCTGCCAGAAAAAAGGAGTTTTAAATAAAATAATGTAATTTTGAAACCCAACAAAGGGTGTTCCCAACCAAGGACGAGTCAAAATTAACTGATGCAAACTTAAATAGGCTGCATAAAATAAAGGGTAAAGCATTAACCCTAATACGACTGTTAAGCTTGGTAGGATTAATAAATAAGCAAACTGCTTATCAGTTAGGTGCATTTATTTTCTATCCTTTAGCTTTGATAAGCCAGTCTCCTTGAAGGAGACTGGCTTATTTGGTACTACTTACTCAATATCCTTTTCCATTCCTCAGCAACATCACTTAGAGCCTGCTTTGGTGTTTTCTGTCCAATAAGAGCTTTAGCAATTTCTGTCCAAAGAGGTTTCTTTATCGTTCCCCACTCAGGTATTGAGGGCCGAGGAACTGCGTCTTTCATACCGTCTTTAAATGGAAGTACCCAGGATAAGTCTCTTTTAACCCGTGGATCTTCAAAAAAGGATCTTCTATAAGGAATATCCGCACTTTTATAGCACATATATACAGAGGCTTCTCGAGAGGTTAAGTATTTGATTAGCTCCCATGCAGCTCGTTTTCTTTTAGAACCAGCCGCTATCCCAAAGAACCAACCACCCATGGTACTGCCACCTTGCTTTAAACGGGGCAACTCACTCATTCCTACCTTTCCTCTTATAGGAGAATCAGGAGCCTCACACATTCCCCACATATATGGCCAATTTCGCGCCATTGCAAATTTACCATTAATAAATCCGGTATGGATATCTTTTTCTGTATAATTCACCACCCCGGGTGGAACGACTTTATACTTATTACGTAGATCTACCATAAATTGAAGTGCTTTTACTGCAGGTGGCTCATTGACAGTGACATTACCTTGCTTGTCAATTAGAGAACCTCCAGCTTGTGCTACTAGTTCGTTAAAGATACAAAGACAGCCCTCATACTCTTTAGCTGTAAAGGCGTATCCCCACTGATCTGTTACTCCATCACCATTAAAATCCTTAGTCAGCTTCTTAGCATAAGAAATTAGCTCATCCCAGGTGGTTGGGGGTCCACCTAATCCAGCATCAGATAAAAGATCCTTACGGTAGTAAAGCATTCCTATATCACTTGAGTAATCTTTGGCATATAAGTGTCCTTTATAAGTTACAGCATCTATACATCCGGGAAAATAATCGGCCAGATCATCTTTTGTGTAAGCTATGAAAGGATCTTTGCTCCCATCCAGTGGAGTTATAAAACCTGCAGCTGCAAATTCAGGGATAAACACGATGTCCATCAGGACTATATCGTATGTCGGTGCGCCTGTAGCAAGCACAGTAATTAAATTGTCCCGTAAAGCAACAGCAGGATAATCAATATGTTCGATTCTAATTCCTGTCTCTTTCTCAAATTTTTGCATCAAAGGAACTAATGATTTATAATCACTAAACTCAGCTCGCATAGCTACAACTATCTTCTCGGACTTATACATTGGTTGTGGTGGTGTAGGAGGAGAAGGAATCTCCTGGGTCAATCCAAGAGAGGCAGTAAATACAACACATCCCACTACTATAATACCTACTACCTTTAAATTTGGAAAAGCCATTTTAACCTCCTTCTTTTTAGATTTAGTTAAATTTACGTTTTAAAAGAAATGGCTTCCATCACCTCCTATAGTAAATTTAGTTTTAGAGAATTGTTTAGTCTTACCCTCCTCCTTTTACTCTGATTTTTTATTGAGGAACATTAGTAAGGTTTATAAACATCTAACCTCAGAAAATTTTTATATTTTGAAAGCGCTTCTATATTAATTGAAAAATTTTTAAGCTGATTTTCTAATTATTAAATCTGTCTTTAAAGTGATTATCTTCTGATTGTCAGGAATATTATTGATGTTCTTAAACAGCTTTTCTGCTGCTACTTTTCCCATTTCTAACATAGGCTGTCTAACTGTAGTAAGGGGTGGTTGGGTGTAAGCAGCAAGTGGAATATCATCAAAACCAACTATGGCAATATCATCAGGGATTTTTAAGCCACTTTTCTTTATAATATCCATAGCTCCAATTGCCATATTGTCATTTGCCGCAAATACAGCTGTAGGCCGGGGATTTACTTTCAACAATTCAGCCATGGTCTTTCGTCCACTCTCTTCAAGAAAGTCTCCTCTTGCAATATAATGAGGACGCAGATTAATCCCATGATCCTTTAGAGCCGCTTTGTAGCCCTGAAGTCTTTCTGTATTATCTTTAGTGTGAAAAATACCCGAAATAAAAGCAATCCTTTTATGTCCCTTATTAATTAGAAATTGAACAGCTTCGTAAGCACCTCCAAAATTATCAATTAAAACACAACTGGTATCTAATCCAGGAACTTGAGAACCCAAGGAAACCAGAGGTAACGGCTGGTTAAGTAAAGTCTGTATATCTTTGCCAACAAAACGGGGAAACATTATTATTAGCCCATCAATTCGCCCTTCTGCAAAAAATGTGACAAAGGAAAGCTGTTTTTTCTTTTCCCTGTAGTCACTACCTATAATTATATTATAGCCATAATTACTTGCTACTTGTTCAACACCACCGATAATTTCTGAGAAAAAAGGAGCATGAGAATTAGGCAAAATTAAAGCAATAGTATGAGATTTTTTTAACATTAGCCCTCTGGCCATAACATTTGGTCGATAGTTTAGTTTCTGCATCACTTTTTTCACCCTTTGACGAGTTTCTTCTTTTACAAGAGGGCTATTGTTTATTACTCTAGACACAGTACTGATTGAGACCTTCGCTTCCTTCGCGACATCGTATATGGTAACTGTCATTTAATTTCCTGATATGTAAGCGCTACCATATATTTTTATTTAAATAGCAAAATAGTCAAGACCTAAAAATTCCAAATATTTTACATATTCTGGTCTCATTGTCAACATATAAGTGCCTTTTACCAGAAAAATGTCAAGCAAATAGGCCTTTCACATTAAAATCAACGAATAATTTTTGTAAACGCTTTCAAAATTTTCAACTTTTCTCTAAAATGCCCGAAAATTACGATTTACCAAAGGTAATTCTAATTTTATAATATTCCCTACATGTCGATCTTCACCTAAACTTTGGTTTCCTGATTCTTAATAAGTCTAAACTGATTTACTTTTTGGCCTAATTTTTATTAAAATAAATGTGAAAGAATCGCATTTGAGGCATATTAGCCTCTCTGACAAAAAGAAGGTTTAGAAAATAGAGTCTGGACAGGTACTTAAGCGAAATTTATAGCAGGTTTACTTTTTGGGGATAATTCGTAAAAGTTCGTGTCCCTAACCTCGTAAAGGTACCTGTCCCTTGACAGGTGTTAAAAATTTTGATCTTGGTATACCTTTTAAATAGCCAGAGTATTTATCCACTCATGCTCAGGATCATTTCTTAACTTCATTTCTCTTTTTTCACCGGCAAGAACCCAAAGGTAATAAAGAGAATAACCAGGGGCAGCAACTACAGGATGGTACCCGCAGGGTATGATAATTAAA
>QNBN01000101.1 GCA_003645695.1 Spirochaetota bacterium
CGAGTATTACGGAGCCATCTGCTGTGGCATCTTGCATTGCTACCCATGTATCGCAGGAATAACCGCTATTTACAAACATGATTATTCCTGCGATTACCATACATCCTGCTATTATTTTTTTGTATAGCATTGTACACCCCCTTTGGTGTTATATAGTATAAAAGCATTATATCAAATTTGTCAATATTTTTTTATTATATTGTTTAATTTTTTATACATATTGTTCTGGCTTAACACTGGCTGAGCTTTTCAGTCGCAAATAACCATCTTATACACTAAGGTAACCTCATTTTTCCCTGTAAATTCCTGAATAGATATTGAAATCAACGGGATTCTCTTTAAAATTGGCATTTTTGCTTAAGGTTAATTATAATTAATTACACATCACATAAGCCTATAACAAAAGGAGATAATTAGATGATACATATATTACTTTCAATTATTGTTCTACAAATGAATACTGGTGATATAAAAAGTAAAACGGGACAAGTGCCATCTGTAAAAATCAGTGGTTATACACACTTTATATACACCTACCACACTGCTGATTCTATAATTGATAACTTCAATATTACTCATGCCAGGGTAAAATTCTATGGAAATCTGAGCAGAAGGCTTTTTTTCAGGCTGGAGCCTAATCTACTTACAGGAAAGATAAGATATGCCTATTTTGACATGTCTCTTTTCCCTTTTACCTCTTTAAGAGTGGGGCAGTTTAAGGTCCCATTTGGTGCAGAATATCAACCTTACCCTGTAAAAAATCTAACACCCACTCTTTCAAAAGCCACACAGCTATTTACCCAGGAAGTCGTTACAGGTGACAAAGGCCTGGAATTACACGGTAAATTTCCTCATTTAAAATATGCTCTGGCTCTGATGGAAGCAGATCCTACCATAGAAAGCAAAGCAATTGGCGGAATGATAAGCATTTTCCCTGTAAAAAAACTGCTCGAGTTAGGTGGAGCATACTACAGTGGGGAATATTCCCAAGAAGTTAAATTTATGAGCGGTTTTGTAAAAATTGACCTTGGAGTAGCGGGTCTAAGAGCTGAATTTATTAAGGGCAACATGGAAGATATCGATAAAATGGGATATTACTTGACGCTGTATGCTCCTATATGCTCCCAGAAACTGCAAGGTAGCAAAATAACCCCGGTTATTAAATATGGTTACGCTGACCCCAACACTGAGATAGATGGAGACGCCTCAAAGGAAATCCACGCTGGCTTACTCCTTAAATTCCATAAACATTTAAGGGTTTTTAGCTTCTATGAAATTTATCAAGAAGAAACAATCGATGTAAATAATAATCGCTTCATCATAGATTTTAATTTCTCATTTCAGTGAAAATTTATCCCTAAACAATACCGAGCTCTTTCAGTTTCTCCTCCGTAGGGATACCATTTTCATCCCAACCTCTAAGTGCATAATACTCATCTAACATTTTATCAAGTATTTCCTGAGTTATTTTAAGGCCCTTCGCAGGACCAACAGGAGCTTCTTCTTCCATAATTCTTGGTGGAAGTGTATCATCCTTTCGTGAAATACCCTCTCTCACATTAAACATTCTCGTAAGATTCCATATCCGCTCTCCAGTTCTCAAGTAAGATTCTTTATCAAATCCTAATCCGATGGCATTGTAAAGAAGCTCTGTGAAGTCACCAACCCCAAAGGGAACAAAATCGCAAAGGACAAGAGAGAAGCACGCCGATCTTTCATCTTGCGTCTCCTTAACAAATTTGGCTATCCCTTCTGTAGAAAATCTCGGGATAAGTCCATGGAGCTCTGCAGTGGGTGTCCACGCTCTTTGGTGACAACCTCCTCTGTCAGCTGTAGCAAATGCAAGAGCCATTCCCCAGGATCCACGTGGTTCAACTCCAGGCAGCTCTAAACCCTTTACATGAATAGCAAACCTTTCACTACCCTGCCCTATCTTCAAAGCAGCCTTCCTCACACCTTCCGAAAACAAACTCCCGATACCTTCTCTTTTTGCAATCTTTTTTATCAATTCAGCAGCAGCATCCACATTACCAAATCTTAGCTCTATGCCATCCGTATCCTTAAGAAGTCCTCTTTCATAACACTCCATCGCAAAACCTATAATGTTTCCTGTACTTATAGAATCCAGCCCCAAATCATCCACAAGGCGATTTAGATATGCAACTGCCTCAATCTTATCTATTTCACAATTAGAACCCATCAAGGCTAATGTCTCATACTCTGGTCCCTCAACTTCATTACATGCATATTTCCCCTCTTTAACATGGGTCAATTTACCACAAGCAATGGTACATCCAAAGCAAGCTTTGTTACGAACCCAAATCTTTTTTTTCATGTATTCACCCGAAATTGTTTCCGCATGTTCAAATACTCCCCGAGAAAAATTCCTTGTTGGTAGAAAACCGCCCTCATTGGACATCAAAACCCACATGGGGGTCCCAATCTCAGTCCGCTTCTTTATTACAGGATGGTCTTTAATAACACTCAATAATCTACTAACAGTGGCCTTCATCCCTTTTTCATCAAAATACTCCAACTTACCCCCTGATTTTACAACGATGGCCTTTAGATTTTTTGAACCCATTACTGCACCTGCCCCACAACGTCCAGATTGTCGATAATAATCAAAACCAATTATTGCATAAGTCACTAAATTTTCTCCAGCAGGACCTATAGAAC
Organism: Spirochaetota bacterium; assembly: GCA_003645695.1. Classification (GTDB taxonomy): domain Bacteria; phylum Spirochaetota; class B62-G9; order B62-G9; family B62-G9; genus B62-G9. Next base: position 2,680 of record QNBN01000101.1, read on the forward strand.
CGACCTTTGCCCCAGGATGTTTTGTTTTAAGCACATTCTCTGTCTCTATTATACCCTTTCCCCATAGAAATGTGGCATCTTTAACTTCAACATTTCCACTTTCTATGTAGAGATAAGAGGGTTTAGGAGCCCTGCCTCTTATGATCAGAATATCTATGCCTGCTTTCCTTAAGGCAGCCCCAAAATGTCCACCTACTTGAGAGTCCATATAAATACCGGTGTGAGGTGATTTAGTAACAATTGCCCATCTCCCCGATGTCGGAGCGAGCGTACCAGTCAATGGACCTGGTACAAAAATAAGAATATTTTCTGGAGATAATGGTTCTGTATCAGGACTCAGTTCTTCATAGAGGATCTTTGCTCCAAGACCTTTACCTCCGATATAATTTTTGAGCCACTCATCTTTTATTTGATATAACTTCTTTTTGCCTGTACTAAGATTTATCTCCAAGACTTTTCCATAAAACTTATTCATAACCACCTCCTTGGAGTAATTTTAAACATACTCTCTGAGATTGTCAAAAGGTATTGACAATTCTTAAATTATGCTTTAAAAAATAACTTGATAAAATATGGTTAAGGTTATATGATAAATAAGAGAGTAGGATAACTCATAAAAATAAAAAAGGGGGTGTACAATGAAAAAAATCTTAAAAATAGTGGGGGTGGTGGTAATAATAACCACCATAGGTCTCGCTGTTAATGCTGCTAAAAAACCAAAATACCAGCTCTGGCAGGTATACAAAGACTACTTTGTAAATGCTAAATATGTAGACCTAACTCATGCTTTTATGCCGGATCAACCTGTATGGCCTGGTTTTGGAAACGCAAAATTCTACCCCGCTAAAGCAGGAAAAGACCTTGGTGACTATGCAAAGAAAGGTGAGGTATTTACTTATAAAAAGCATGGCTTTGTGGCAACAGCATATTGGATTCCCACAGACCAGTATGGAACCCAGTTAGACCCACCTGCGCACTGGGATCCGTATTATTCTACAATTGATGAGCTCCCACCAACCTATGCGGTACGGCCTCTCGTCGTCATCAATATTGCGGATAAGGTAGCCAAGAATCCCGGTTACCATTGTTCAGTGGAAGATATACTGGAATGGGAAAAGAAATATGGTAAGATTCCGGAAGGTGCTGTGGTAATGATTCGTTCAGATTGGTACAAAAGATGGCCTAAGAAAGAATTTTCTGATTTCCCATTCCCGGGTATTACTTTAGATGCATTAAAATTCCTTCACGAAAAAAGACATATACTTTTCCACGGACATGAGCCACTGGATACTGATACCACACCAAATCTCGAAGGCGAATATTGGCTAATGCATAATGGTTATTGTCAGGCAGAGGGCGTAGCTAATCTGGATAAAGTTCCAGAAGCAGGTGCACTTATTGCTATTGGGTATGCCAAACCAAAAGGTGGAACAGGTGGATATGCAAGATACATTGCTATATGTCCACCAGATTGGAAATATGGTGTCTCCATTAAGGAGGCCTTTGGAGCACCACTTCCAAAATATGATAAACCTTTACATTGGGATGAAAAAGTAGGTATGAGAGTGAGATAAAAAGGAGGGTTAATATGAGAAAAGTGGCATATGTACTTATGGTCGTGGTAATTTCTGCCTTCATTATCAAACCCGTGAAGGCAGAAACTAAGGTGAGCTGGGGAGGACTCTTTTACTCCTATACTTTCTTCTGGCAGAATCAAGACTTCAATAAAAATACAGAAGATAGCGATAATTTCACATATATGCACGCAGATCTCCATGCCCTAGCAGACTTTGGTGGTGGCGTTAAGGCTTTCATTAAAGCAGGAGGCTGGGGTGAATTTGGTATGCATCCCATCTGGGGAACAAAAATGGATGGAGGAGCAGATCCACAGGTTGGTGTTTTAGAGGCTTACGCAGAAATAGATAACCTCTTTGACCTTCCTGTCTCTGTGAAAGTCGGTAAATTCAACCAACTTTATGGAGATGGCGCTGTTCTATTTGACGGTGGTGAAGACGGTATCCTTGGACTTAAAGCTACATTGGGTGCTGGCCCTATCTCTTTAGATCTTCTCTATGATAGACTCGCAGAAGCAGGTGGAATAGAAGAAGTAGGTGCTATGGATACCCTGATAGACGACGATCTTGATTTACTGGGTGCTTATGGTACATTTTCTATGGGCGAAATGCTCTCACTTTCTCCTTATGTATTCATGAGGATGCATGACGCATCTGGACTTAAAGACCATCCTATGTGGCTTGGTGCAAGAATGGGAATTAGCCCCGTGAACTTTGCCACATTAACCTTAGAATTCACAATGATGGGTGGGAAACAGGACTTCGATACAGGGACAGATATTAACTACAAGGGTAAACATCTCCTTGCAAAACTTGGCGCCAACATCCCCAATATGCCAGTATCCTTTGGTGGTGCCTATGTAATGTTCTCTGGTGATGATGCTACTACAACCGAGGATAACGAAGAATACTTTGCAGCTGCAGAAAATCCATATACTTTTGGCTTCTATAAATGGTGGCCGGGGTTTGGACCTGCTCATCTCATGACTACAGGCTACGGCTTCGCTTGTGTTGCTCCCTGGAATCCAACTATGAGTAACCTAAATGTGATTAATGGATACCTTGGATTTGCTATGAACAACTTCGATGTGAGATTAGATTTCTTCAACTACTCAAGGAATTGGGTGGCTTCCGGTGAAGACAAACCTCTTGGGAATGAGTTCGCAGTCCATGCACATTATTCATACAAAGGTCTTATAGATGTTGGAGCTGCTGTAGGTTACTGGATGCCTGGAGATAGAATGAAGGCTGAGCTTGGCCTGACAGACGATGATGCCGACAATCTTCTCGGTGGATTTGTTTATATATCCAAGTCCTTCTAATATTGATATAAAGTAAAAAATAACTAAAAGGGGAGGTTAATTAAAACCTCCCCTTTTTTTAAGGAGTTCAGAAAATGGAAGAAAGGGAAAGGTGGGATAAAAGGATAGAATTTATTCTGGCTGCTATAGGTGCAGCAGTTGGTCTTGGTAATATATGGCGTTTCCCTTATATGGTTTATCAGAACGGGGGAGGTGCATTTTTAATTCCTTATTTTGTTGCCCTTTTTACTGCTGGTATTCCATTAATGATACTTGAATACACACTCGGGACAAGGATGCAAGGAGGAGCTCCTCAGGCATTTGCAAAAATATCAAAAAAATTCGAATGGGTGGGATGGCTTTCCATAGTTCTTGTCTTTTTCATTGCTACATATTACACCGTAATAATGGCGTGGAGCTTTGATTACTTATGGTTTTCCATTAAGTTGAAATGGGGACATGACACTGCAAATTTTTTCTATAAGGATTTTCTTCAATTATCTGGATCACCCTCGGTATTGGGTTCAATAAGGTGGCCAGTGATTATAGGACTGGTGCTTGCATGGCTGGCTATATTTCTTTGCATTTTTAAGGGTCCAAAAGCTACTGGTAAGGTTGTTTATTTTACAGTTTTAACACCTATAGTCCTTTTAATCATTATGGTCATAAGAGGGCTTACACTTCCCAATGCTATAGAGGGTATTAAATATTATTTAACTCCAAACTTTAAAAAATTGCTTGAGCCACGCGTCTGGCTTGCTGCCTATGGGCAAGTATTTTTCTCTCTTTCACTGGCCATGGGAACACTCATTGCATACTCCAGTTATTTGCCCAAGGATTCGGACACTAATAACAATGCTTTTATAACTTCATTAGCAGATGCTGGCATTGCGTTCTTTGCTGGATTTGCAGTTTTCTCTGTTCTCGGTTATCTTGCCATGGCTATGAATACTGAAGTACCTAAGGTCGTGAGTTCCGGATTCGGGCTGGCATTCATCACATACCCCACCGCTATAAACCATCTTCCTGCAGCTCCTCTTTTTGGGGTATTCTTCTTCTTGCTATTACTCACCCTTGCAATAGATTCAGCGTTTTCTGAGATTGAGGGTATAGCTGCAGGGTTTATGGATAAATGGAAAATCAAGAGAGTTCCTCTCCTTTTAGCAATTATAATCCCTGCATTTCTCATAGGGTTAATATACACCACAAAGGGAGGATTTTACTGGATAGATGTTGTAGATTATTTTGTATGCACTTTTGGTCTGACTTTAGTTGGATTTTTGGAAACTGTCATTGTAGGTTATTATTACGGAGCCGATAAAATGAGAGAGTATTCCAATAGCACTTCAGATTTTGCTATAGGTAGATGGTGGAATATATGTATCAAGTATATCACGCCAATAATACTAGTAATTTCGTTCTTCAGTTCTATATACAGTATTTTGAAAAAACCTTACGGTGATTATCCTTTATGGGTCACCATAGTTGGCTTCGGAATCTTTATATTCTCAATAATAATAGCCTTTGTTTTACAGGCAATAAAAGGTAAGGAGGAATGAAAATATGCCTCTATCTGCTATTATAATGCTTATATTCGGCGTGTTGGTACTTTATGGTGGTCTTGCTGTATGCATTGTCATAGCATTAAAAAGTCAGAAAAAAGGAGAAAATAAAAGTGAAGAGAGTTAAACTTGCAATAATTGGATTTGGAACAGTGGGTCAGGGTTTTGCAGAAATTCTCATCAATAAAAAAGACCAGATAGAGAGAAAACACAACACCGAAATCATCGTTGTTGGAATTGCAGATCCAGTAAAGGGTTCGGTTTACAATAAAAAGGGAATTGATTTAAGAAAAGCCTTGGAAGCAGTTACAAAAGGCAAAAAAATTGATAATGTAATAGAAGGGGAAAAAGAAATAGACAGCATATTTTTGGTTTCAAAATCCAACGCTGACATAATTGCAGAAGCAACTCCTACTAATATTGAAAATGGAGAACCTGGTTACACACATATAAAAACTGCACTTTTCAGTGGGAAACATGTTATTACCACAAACAAAGGACCTATAGCACTCTTTTATCCCGAGCTTAGAAAAATAGCTTGTAACAAAAAGGCTTATCTGAAGTTTGAGGGGACAGTACTCGCAGGGACTCCATCTATTGACTTTGCTTTAAACGAATTAGCAGGTTGTAATATTAACGAAATAAGAGGAATAGTAAATGGAACGACCAATTATATCCTTACTAAAATGGAGGAAGGAAAAAGTTATGAAGAGGCTCTAAAAGATGCACAAGCAAAAGGCTATGCTGAAGCAAAACCAGATGCCGATGTAGAAGGATTCGATGCCCTCGCCAAAGTTCTTATCATGGCAAATGTAATAATGGGAATTGAATTAAAGAAAGAAGAAGTGACACGGGTTGGAATAACAGGACTCACCCTTGAGGATATAGAATCTGCCCAAAAAGAGGGACTGAGATGGAAACTAATAGCAAGGATCAGGAAGGATAATGGTAAAATTATTGCAAGTGTAAAGCCCGAGAAAATAGGGAAAGAAGATCCGCTATATTATTTAGAGGGAGCTACAAATGGTATTGTATTTTCCACGGATCACCTTGGTGAAGTATTTGTAAAAGGGCCTGGAGCAGGGAGGATAGAAACGGGGCAAGCACTTCTACATGATTTACTTTTTATCTTGAGAGAAAGCTAGTTAACTATTTTTAGTAAACTTTAAGTAAAATTTCTAACAATCTTAGGTATGGAAAATAAGTATAAGTGGTTTTTAAATATTAATTACTTTTTGCTTGATTTAGATGGTACTGTTTACCTCGGTAAGAATAGTCTACCCGGGGCACAGGAATTCATAGATTATTTGCAAAGTCAAGGTAAAAAAATTTTGTTTCTTACCAATAACTCCTCTCAAACAGCTATGTACTATGTAAATAAACTTAAAAAAATGGGCATTTCTGTTTCTGATCACAACGTTTTTACATCTGGTGAAGCTACCTGTATGTTTTTAAAAACCCTAAATCCCAAACCCAAAATATATCTTCTTGGAACTCCTGCACTTGAAGAAGAATTTAAAAAAAATGGCATAGAGTTGACAGAAGACGACCCTGAATATGTGGTTGTCGGATTTGACATGACTCTGACCTATGAAAAGCTAAAGAAAGCCTGTATTTTTATTCGAAATGGTAAAAAGTTTATAGCAACACACCCTGATATCAACTGTCCAACAGAAGAGGGACTCATACCGGATGCAGGGAGCATAATTGCAGCCATCAGGGCATCTACAGGTCTAGACCCTGAATATATCATAGGTAAGCCTTGTAAAGAATTCATAGAAGAAGCCTTAAGAAAAATCCAAGCTAAAAAAGAACAAACAGTCATAATTGGAGATAGACTATATACAGATATTAAATCAGGATTAAATGCAGGTATAAAAACCATACTGGTGTTAACTGGAGAGACAAGACTCACTGACCTTGAGAAAACTAATATAAAGCCCCATCTCATAATCCAGTCCCTGAAGGATTTACTTCACATGTTAAAATCTCTCCATTGAAGTTTAATATCATTTAATTTATCATTTAATATATTACAATGAAAAAGACAGCTATATATATTGCATCCACAGGGCAAAATGTAGGAAAAACATCCCTCTCCATAGGGCTTATTGGATATTTGAGGGAACAGGGATATAAAGTTGCATTTATGAAACCTATGGGGCA
>QNBN01000102.1 GCA_003645695.1 Spirochaetota bacterium
AAAGGTGTAATCCTGGGTGCATTCCTGATATGGGCTATATGGGTAGGAAGTGATTTTGTTACAGATTTGGTTCCTGCGGCTATAGCTACAAGAATTGGCTTTATAAGAATGCTGTTTGTTGGATTGATTTTGAGTGTAACTGTTTTGTTAAAACCTCAGGGAATATTAGTAAAGAAAGTTCTAAATCCAGATATTTATACGGATTAAGATTATTTTATTGTAAAAATTGGCAAAGGAGCAGGAGTTTAAAATGTATAAGATTAGCAAAGAAAATGTTTTTTTCGAGTTTAATAAAGAAAATAAACCTATATTAGAAGTTAATCCCGGTGAAGATTTAATAATAGAGACGGATGATTGTTTTAGGAGTCAGATTAAAGGTGAAAATGATTTAGTTACAGCTATTGATTTTTCAAAAGTTAATCCTGCAACCGGACCTATTGCCGTTAAAGGAGCAATGCCAGGAGATATTCTGGTAGTGGATATTATGGATATTATAGTTGATAAAAAAGGGTTTATGGTTGCTATTCCTGAAGAAGGAGCATTTGGTCACCACATTTCAGAACCTATTACCAGGGTTATAAACATAGAGGATGGATTTTTTATTTTTTCAGATGATATGAAATTTCCGTTAAATCCGATGATTGGAGTAATCGGGGTTACTCCATCTGGCAAACCTGTTCCCTGTGGAGAAATCGGAAACCATGGTGGCAATATGGATGCCAAAATAATCCAGAAGGGATCTAAATTATACTTCAAGGTACAGGTTGAAGGGGCGCTATTTGGTTTGGGTGATGCACATGCAGGTATGGGAGATGGTGAATCAGTTATTTGTGGTGTAGAAATACCTGCAGTTGTTACTTTAAAATTGGATTTGATAAAAAAACCTGATTTTCTTCCGGAAAGACCTATTGTAGAAACCAGCGATAGAGTTATATGCATAGGCCATGGTAAAACAATGGATGAAGCTTCAGAGGTTGCTCTTGAGGATATGTTAAAACTAATTACAAATAAAACCGATTTAAATAAAACTGATGCTTCAATGCTAATAAGTGCTGTAGGAGACTTAAAAGTTTGTCAGATTGTAGACCCTCAAAAAACAATGCGTGTTGAGGTACCAAAATCAATTTTTAGCAAGAAAGGTGAATACTACTTATAGAAATTTACTTCCAAACTATTTCTTACCTCTCCTTTTAGTTTAATTTTATATTTACTTTCATTTACACAGCAAAAGGTTTAACATTTCGAGTAACCACAGAAATGGCATACCACGCAACCACCTTCATGTTCGAGAATATTCCCGCACTCAGGGCACATGCCAGCTATTGTTTTTGTATGAGCAGTTTTATCTATTTTCAAATCAAGATCCAGTTGTTCATGTACATATAAATCAGGTTCTTCATCCGTACCGATCTCGATTCTATCTTCATCACTATCCGCATTGCCTTCTTTGTCAGCTTTTCTCCTGTAAAACTCATCAAGATAGTGTTCCAATACTTTGGCAAGAGCATCCGAACACGATAAAACTCTACCTCCTCTTTGCGGAATAAGGGATGGAGATGGACACCTTATACCTTTCAACTGCTTGACGATCGAATATGGGTCTACATTGGCGCGCAATGCCATAGAAATCAACCTTGCCTGGGCATCAAGCTGAGAAGCAGCACATCCTCCTGCCTTTCCCATTCGAGCAAAAACCTCACAGGGACCATACTCATCCTCATTTATAGTTACGTAAAGATTACCGCATCCAGTCTGGATCTTTTCAGTAATTCCCCTTGTTATAATCGGCCTCTGTCTGGGGGCTCTTTTTCTAGCCTTTTTCTCTTCCGTTTCACCTGTAGTTAAAACCTGGGTATCCCTTGAACCATCCCTATAAACAGTAATACCTTTGCACTTGAGTTTATAAGCCTCCAGATAGACATTCCTTACATCATCAACAGTAGCTGAGTTTGGAAAGTTTACGGTTTTCGATACCGCATTATCTATGTATTTCTGGAAAATAGCCTGCATTTTAACATGATCAATCGGAGGAATATCATGTGCAGTTAAAAAAATATTTTTATACTTTGTTGGGATGCCTTTTATCTCTTTCAACGAGCCTTTCTTTGCAATTTCACGGATTAAATCATCGGAGTAGAATCCCTCCCTCTCAGCTACCTCTAAAAATAAAGGGTTGGTTTCGGGTAAAACATCGTTATCCAGCACGTTTCTCTTAAAGGAAACAGCGAATAGCGGCTCAATACCTGAGGAGCAACCCGCTATAATGCTGATTGTACCGGTAGGAGCTATGGTTGTTCTTGTTGCATTTCTAAACTTAAGGCCATCATTCACGTATATTGATTTATCCCAGTTCGGGAAAACCCCTCTTTTCTCTGCCAGAACTATAGATTCCTTATCAGCTTCTTCTCTGATAAACCTTCCAATTTTTTCAGCAATATCAAAAGCCTCATCTGAATTATAGGGTACCCCCATTTTAATGAGCATATCTGCAAAACCCATAACACCCAGACCTATCTTTCTATTCCCATGTACCATCTTTTCAATCTCTTTTAGTGGATACTTACTCATATCGATAACATTGTCAAGAAAATGAATAGAAAGATGAACAATATCCCTTAATTTATCCCAATTAACCTTTCCATTTTCAACCATGTGTTTCAAATTAATTGAACCTAAATTACATGCTTCATAGGGAAGCAATGGTTGTTCACCGCATGGATTTGTTGCCTCTATTTCACCCAATGCTGGAGTCGGATTGTACCTGTTAATTTCATCTATAAAAATTATACCAGGATCACCGTACTGCCATGCTCTCTCTACAATTAGATCAAACACCTTTCTTGCTTTCAGGGTACCAACTACCTTGTTGTTTCTGGGATTGATAAGCTCATAATCATCATCCGTAAGTACCGCTTGCATGAACCTGTTTGTTGCCGCAACAGAGATATTAAAGTTAGTTAAAATATGCTGTTCGGATTTTGAATTAATAAACTCGAGAATATCAGGATGATGGACATTAAGAATGCCCATATTTGCTCCCCGTCTTGTTCCACCCTGAATAATTGTTTCTGTGGCTGTATCGAAAATCCTCATAAATGATACGGGACCGCTGGAAATGCCCTTAGTGGACTTAACTACATCGTTCTTAGGCCTTAATCTTGAGAATGAAAATCCTGTACCGCCACCACTTTTATGGATGAGGGCAGTGTACTTTACAGCATCAAATATACTCTCTATAGAATCGTCCACAGGCAAAACAAAACATGCTGCCAATTGCTGTAACTCCCTCCCTGCATTCATAAGGGTTGGGGAGTTTGGTAAAAAATCAAGGCTTACCATCATATTGTAAAACTTCTCTGCTACTTCCCCTATTGAAACTGTTTTGTCATATAACCTTTCAGCCTCAGCTATATTGAGGGCAACTCTTTCGAACATATCCTCAGGATTTTCGATTGGTTTACCCTTTTCATCTTTTTTAAGATATCTTCTCTTTAAAACTTTCAAAGCGTTTTCAGTGATTTGAAGTTTTACTTTATTCTTTAAGGTAGGCATATTACAAAGCTCCCTCTTACAATAGTAAATTTAGAAAATTTTACCCGCCATAAGATTTCCGGCGGGGTTTAGAAATATAATATTATTCATAGTATATTTTCAATAATAATATTAAAGAGCATATTAATAAATTTTTATATTTAACAAATCAATCCGTTAAAATCGATAGGTAAATAAATTCCGGGTTATAATAAAAACCTTTTTACCTATTCATGTTATATATTTTATTATCCTGACTACAAAGCTGAAATCTTCATGTAATAAAATATAATAAAAATAATACTTTACTTATTCATTTTATACGTACAAAAAAATAGATTTAAATATTTTTTAGTGAATAAAATCTTAAGGTAATCGGTTAAGTGTATACTAAACAGTTACGATACTTTAATTATGGAAATAGACAAGTAAACTTTGGGCAATAATAAAATTTATACTTTATCTATTCGTTTTATACCTATAAAAAATTAGAATTGAGTATTCATAAATTACTAATTTAACCTAAATCCTGGAACAAAAAAATAATTTTAATGAAAAGAGCTTTAATTTTATCATACCTTTATGGGAAAGAAAAATGAAAATTGAAGAATTAACTAAAAGAGATACAAGGAAATTTTTAATTATCTCATTAATTGTAACAGTAATCTACACAATCTACAACTTTCAAGGCAGTGCAAAATATTTTCGCAGTCATATATATAACTCCATTCATTTGCTCAAGGTACAGGCCTATTCCTATTATTACCAATTCAGCATGGCTTTCTTTCTTCTTGGAATAATTCCAATGATTATTGTAAGATTCGGGTTTAAGGAAAGGCTTGAAGAGTATGGGATAAAGTTAAGAAAGCCTTTAATCTCACTTCTGATAACCCTTCTTGGGATACTCTTTGTAACACCCTTCACTTATTTTGGAGCGAAAAATAGGGATTTCATATCCGTTTATCCCCTCGTTAAAAACAGCTTTGGTTCTATTGAAAACTTTGTTATAGCAGAGCTTTTTTATTTCTTGTACTATATCGGATACGAGTTCTTTTTTAGAGGTTTTTTATTTATGGGAATAAGAAAACATATAGGTGATTGGGAAGCTATGGGAGTATCCCTTATGGCTACTGTACTACTACATGTGAACAGACCCGAGGGAGAGATGGCTATGGCAATATTAGCTGGAATAGCATTCCCTATCATAGTAAAAAAAATGAAAACCCTATGGCCTGTGATACTAATCCATGCTTATACCGGAATTTCTCTCGATTATTGGATTATTTTGAATAGTGGAGGATTCTAATTTACAATTTTAATTTTTTATGTATACTTCCTGTATGGATCATCCTTCCATACCCGTTTCTTATAATTCATAAACACCTTTATTTCGGTAGGATATAAATCATAGATAATTTCATCAGGCTCAAACCATAGCTTAATTTCTCGCTCAGCAGATTCTATAGAATCGCTGGCATGAACAACATTCTCAAACACCCCGCTTGTTAATATCCTTCCATACTGGCCTCTAATTGTTTCAGGATCTGCTTCTTCTGGATTTGTTTTACCACAAATCGCTCTAATCTTTTCTATGGCATTTTCACCATAGTAGATCAATGCCATAACCTTATGACGCTTATGAAGCTTACCCATGATATAATCTATTAGTTCTGAATAAAAAGGTTTATCTTTGTGTGCTTCATAATGCTTCTCAGCGAGTTCTCTCGATACCCTAACAATCTTTGCTGCGATAATTTCAAGCCTTGTTTCACTAAATCTTGTTATAATATTTCCGGTTAAAGATTTTGAAAGGCCATCCGGTTTTATGAGGACCAGAGTTTTTGTATTTGGCATTAATTTTCTCCTGAGCTTTATCTATTACAACACTATAAAATTGAATTAAAATTATTTAAATTAATGAAATAAAATAAAAACAGTTTTTTGAGAAATTTACATATAATATAAACATCATACTTATTTTTTATCAAGTTATTTAATATATCCAACCTGCTCTAAAAACCAAGTGGAGTAATTATCTTAGAATGGGTTCTATACATTCGGGGTTATTATTTGCAGGAGAGTTGACTATTTGCGATACTTCATAAAACCCCAATTCATTTACATGATCTTCAAAAAGGATCCTTTTTAATCTTGATATATGCTCTGAACTACACTCTGAAACATCAAGCCATTCATCAATATCCGCTTTCGATATAACTGCCGGAATTCTATCATGAATATCTTTTAAGAGTCCCGAGGAATCCACAGTAACAATTGTAAAAGAACGAATAGATTCATCTTCATTTTCAGGGTTAATCCATTGGTCCCAAAGTCCGGCGAGAGCAAAAGGCCTTCCACTACTATGAAAAATATAGTATGGCTTTTTATATTTCCCATCTTTTTTCCATTCAAAAAATCCATCCACAGGAACTATGCATCTCTTACTTAAAAATGGCTTTTTAAAACTTACCTTTGTTAAAAGGGTTTCTGCTCTGGCATTTATCATTTTATTACCTACTGATTGATCTTTTGCCCATGATGGTATAAGCCCCCATCTATACCTATCATATATATTTTCATTTTCCTTTTTTATTATTATTCCGGCCTTCTGACTCGGAGCGATGTTATAGCTAATAACAGGTTCTTCAAGAAACCTTTGAACATAAAATTCCTCAGCAATAATTTTTCTTTCCGATTTCTGAGTAAATCTTCCACACATATTTTCACCTCAACTTATGTTAATCATCGATTTTATAAATAATCCAAATGTCAACTTATTAGATTTGGCTACTTTATGAAAAATTTCAAACACATAAGCAGAGCTCTACTGCTGAAATTTGATATATAATAGTTATTTCTCTTTTGGTACACAAAAACTTATACCAGTTTTGAAAATTGTTAAAAAGTCTAAATTTAGCCTAAATAATAGTACTACCTATAAACAATGAATAATACATATTCAAATAATAAACAATAAAGAATGGAAATTAAAAACATCTCAAAAACCTTCATCCAGCCTCTTCACTTTACTTTCTATAGTTTAAAAAGTTAAACAAATTGTTTATTGAATTTTAAACCGAGCTTAATTGTCATTTTTGATAAATTATGGTTATTTTCATTAAAACTACAGTTTTTTGTGCCAGACTTTATGATTAATTAGAATACCAAAATATTCATGAATATTTAAATGTTATTTAAATCTAATTTTTTATAGGTATAAAAAGAATAGGCAAACATAGTCTTTTACTATGATTGAAAGTGTACTTGCTTATTTATTATTTTGATTAAGCAATAGATGCAGTTAAAAAAAACCATGATCTAATAATTGAAACCATAAAAGTGGGGTTAATTAAATGTTAAAAGCTATTTTCCAAAAAAAATGGGTTATTATTACTTTTATAATAACTTTTATAACATTACTTTTCTCAATATTTAACACCTTTAGTGTCTTTGCCCTTACATTAAAAGAAGCAAAAAAGATTGCATTAGAGAATAATTATGAATTAAAAGCAGTAAAAGCAGCTCTGGAAACTTCTAATTGGGATGTAAAAAAATCAATATGGTCTGTACTACCATCTGCCACAGCCTCTGGTAGCTATTCGTACTATACACCTTCCATCCCTTCAACGTTCTTACTTCAGAATAAAAGAAACAGTATATCTGCATCAATAACTGTAACACAACCAATCTATAATGGAGGAAAAGGTATTATAGGTATCAAAACATCAAAAGAAAGTGCGACAATGTCAAGGTACAATCTTCAAATGCAAATCTTAAATACAATCTATCAAACTGAAGAAAAATATATGGCTGTATTGGAGAATAAAAGGCTTTTAGATATATCAATCAAAGACCTTGAATTGTCAAAAGAAAATCTTTCATCTGCAGAGATAAAGTTTTCATCCGGAACAATATCAAAAGCTGAACTTCTTAATTTTCAATCACAGGTATCATCAAAAGAGGTCAGCTACATTCAGGCAAAAAACAGATATGAATTAGCCATACTTGATCTAGCTAACTTTCTATCATTGAACCCTAATAATTTGGGAGAAATCGAAGATTTAGATCTTGCTACTATTAAATTATACAAAAAAATTATTGAGAAAGCCGATATCAAAGAGCTTGAAACAATAGTTAAAAAAGCTGTTGATATTGGCCTGAAAAATAATCCAACAATACTTATTGCTGAATCCAATGTAAAAATACAAAATCTATCTTTAGCAGTGGCAAAACAGGCATTTTTACCTTCCATCAATCTTTCATTCACCAATAGCTGGGACAAAGATAATACAGACAATAATTACAGCTACCAGGGGATAATAACTCTTTCAGGCTCAGTCCCTCTTTTCCCAATTATCAACAACTACGATAACCTAAAAAAGAATCAAGAGATGCTTAATCAATCTAAGAATAGCTATGAAGCAACAAAAAATAACATAATTCTATCTATAAAAAACTCTCTGTACAATTTTATAGCAGCTGCACGCTCTATTGACTCAAGCCAAAAATCGCTTTCATATATCGAAGAAAGCTACAGGCAAACAAAGGTAAGATTTGATCAAAACCTAATATCCTCATCAGATCTCCTAAACGCTGAAATTCTCCTTAATAATGCAAGGATACAGTATACGGACTCACTCTATAACTTTATGAGGAATAAATCCGTATGTATGAATGTATTGGGGATAACAGATGAAAATAAATTTTTCTCTATTTTTAATATAAAAGATGAATAATCGGGGAGGAATAATGAAACGTAATCTATGGATAACAATCATCCCAGCTATTTTAATCCTTCTTATTGCTGTCGGGTGTAATAATTTGGGTAAAAAGCCAATTCCTGAGAAAATCGGCTCTTCCCAAAATGCTAAAGAAGCATCATTTCGGAGTAATAAAAATGTAAAAAACGAGACAATTAAGGTTATTGTTGAAGTAGCAAAACCACGGGACATTACAAGGTATATATATACCAGTGGTATAACGGAAGGCATCACTGATATAACAATGAAAAGTCAGGTAAACGGAACAGTGGAGGAGCTTTATAAGCAACTGGGAGATTGGATTAATAAAGGTGAATCAATAGGAAAAATAGATAATATCGAGTATGAAGCTCAGCTTAAACAGGCAGAGGCAAACTTAATGTCTGCTCAAGCATCCTACAATTCTTTTAAACTCCAGATGAAAGCTGCAGAGCGACTTCATAAGCAAAAAGCTATTTCAGAAAATGAGTATATTTCAACCAAGAGCAATCTTCAGAAGGCTGAAGCTGCTTTAAAAGGTGCAGAAGCCTCTTTAAAAATTGCTCAGAAAAACTATAACAACTCAAAATTTATTTCTCCTGTCGATGGGTATATTACTGACCTTCCCCTAAAAATTGGGGAAACAATAACAGCAGGTTCCCCGGTGGCAAACATTGTTAACTCAAATAAGCTAATAGTAAATACCGGAGTCGGTGAAAGTGATATTTTATACTTGCATAAAGGACAAACTGTTATGCTGAATTACCGAGATAAAATTCAAAAAGAAGGCCAGATTATAGGAGTTGGGGTTAGTAAGAAAAATAATACAGCAACATACCCTGTTAAAATTGAGGTGGTAAATAGTAATGAACGACTTTTTCCAGGTATGGTGGTAACCTGTAAAATATACACTCAAACCTACAGGAATGTTTTTTACACTTCGGAGGATAATCTCATTAGGGAGCTGGACCA
>QNBN01000103.1 GCA_003645695.1 Spirochaetota bacterium
GCTAACCGCTGTGCTTTCTGAACATATTTCATACCATTGTTTAAATCTCCCAGATATACATACATCTGAGCTACATAATAAGCAGCAAAACTGGCAAGCTCACCCGATGATGCAGTTACTATGGGTTCAAGATTTTTTATTGATTCACCAAAAATTATCTTGCTGTAGCTATCGATTATAGAAATATCATAAAACTTAATCTCTTTTTTTGGACTCGGCTTATAGACAAAAATTGGTATATTCAGGTCTACACCTTTAATTTCCTCATAGGCGTCACTGAAATTACCAAGGGCAAGTAAAGTGTAAGCATGGTTTATTCTAAATATATCATACTTTGATACCATTTTTGTCTTTGCAAGATTCATTGCCTCCTTTGCCATTGCCTCACCAATTGACGGGTTAACCATAAGATAGGCATATATATACCCAAGAGTAGATTTTGCAAGGAGGCTTTCAACTACTGACCTCTTCCAAAGATCCTGGGCTTTTGATTTTTCACCATTTCTATAATAGGAAGCTCCCAGATAAACATAGGCTAACTCAAGCTGATCCCTGTCTAACTTTTTATTTCTTATAACCTGATTAAGAATACCTGCGGCTTCAATATACTGACCATTATAAAAGTGAGAGATACCAAGGAAAAGTTTTATAATATCTATCTTCTCCCGTTTTTGTAACTGAAGGTAATAACCAAGGTTAGTTTTTATACATACATCAGCCATTTCTCTGTATAGATAGGCCTTTCTATAAAGTATCCTACCTATAGTATATGCAGAAGTTATATCTGGTTTAATCTTATCTTCCTCTAGTGCTTTGTATATAATATTTAATGCCTCATCATAATGGTTTATCCTATTGAGTTTGAGAGCATATTCAATTTCTCTGGGTATTGGAAAAAGCTCATTCAGAGGTACCATTAAGAATAGGATAAAAGCTAATAATAATACTAATCTTTTTTTTACATAATTTTTAACCATAATATTCAGGTACCCTTTTCATTTTAGAAAATTTATCTCATCTTTAAAACCTATCATAAAATTAATTCCAATCTACACTAATACCTTACATTTAAAGACTTCTAAATGATTACAATATAAATTTTATTTGAGCTTCTTAACTTCATCTAAATAAACCTCAAAATAAGAGGTATTAGCTAAAAATATCCTATCCCAGCCAAAATACTGTGCTCTAAAACATACAAGACCATGTGGAGAAACGATAAAATCATGATTAATATTAGTTCCTGATTCTATAAAATATGTCTTTTTAGTTTTAATGTTATAAATATAAATTGGATTGTAGTCACTATCAATATTTTTAGCCAGTATAATATTTTCATTGTCTGGAAACCAGGCTACCCCCTGAGAATTATCCTTTATAACATTTGGTACTGCAAAATATTTAGTAAGCTCTTTTCCTGCCTTTGGTGAACTTCCATCTGATGGAATTATCATCAAGCCCCATCTTTTTGTGTTGAAAGGATCTCTTTCAAGATTATAGGTCGTGTAAAAGGAAATATATTTTCCATTGGGTGAGAAGTTTGGTAGTACATCATCGAAAAACCATGTTACTAATGGCTCTTCCCTTTCATTTACCCCGTCAACATCCCTTATAATATATATATCCTGCGAATACTTCCCACCCCGTGAAAACACTATATTCTTTCCATCTGGTGACCACTTTGGATAAAGATCCGTATCATCCGTTGATGTAAGTCTTCTAAGAGTACCGTTATTCAAATTTAATAAGTAAAGGTCACCATTGCCTGTTCTTCCGGATGTAAATACAACTTTGCTCCCATCAGGAGACACTTTTGCCTGACCATCCTTTTTTACACCCTCAGTTAACATCAAATATTCCCCAATCTTCTTCAACGATAGTAATTTTTGTAATTTTTCAAGCAGTGGATCATTAATTTCAAGAGAACCAAGAAAAAGGTTATATTCTCCCAGCCCTGCATTTGAAGTAAAAATAAAGTTTCTACTGTTGGGGAACCAGTTGAATTCATAATTAAAACTCTCATTATAGTTTTCTAGATTACCCGATTCAATCAGGTTTTCAATGGATTGATTTGCCTTTTGCTGATTTAAGTCGATTTCTTTCGCCCTTTTAGAAATAATAACGGTTTTATTGTCCCTTTTTTCAGCCTCTAACTTATATATCATAATTTTTTTGTATTCAATTTGATTTGCTTCAAAAGAAATATAATTCTCATCAGGTGATATCTTGGGGCTATATGAATTATAAGGATAAAACTTTCCTTCTAGTGGTAATATGTTTTTAATTTCAAGTGGTATATTACTAAAATCAATATTGGGCATAGGATGTTCAGGAGGCTTTTCTATTTTTTCTTCAATTTTTAGTTGCTGGGCAGGTATATTGGCAGGTGCTTTTTCTACTTTAACATTTCTTGCGCAACCTGATAGCAGTATCAATATAATTAACGAAAAAATCCATCTATTTTTCACTAGCCCTAATCCTTTCTATTTCATCGAAATATGATTTTGCAATTTTATTTTGTTTTTTATAAAACTCCATCAATAATAAATTCTCATCGAAAAAGTCAAAATAGTCAACCCATGAATTATAAGCTCTTAAAAGAAAATCTGTATCAGCAGTTAAATAATAGATTTTTTGATAAGAGACCGCAATATAGAAGAGTGAGTTTATAAATATTTTCTTTTTCTCCTTTTTAGGAAGTAAATAATTTTTATTTTTAACTACCGTAAAGTTTAATACTGCATTTTTATAATTCTGCAGGGCAAAATTTTCATCTGTATAATAAAACTTCTCTGCTAAATTGAAATAGGCCTGCCCTAAATTATAATATACAAATATTAAAGGTTCTGTTTTACCTAATTTCCCAGTATATTTTAAGTATTTAATGTAGTATTCGATTGAAGCTGTAAAATCCTTTTTATCATTTAGATAAATATATCCCAAAAAATAGAGAGCCTTTAAATAATCAGGGTGATCCGGTTTTATCTTTTTTAAAGTATCTATAACAAGGTCTATTTTCCCCTCTTCATAGTAGGCTTCAGCTTTGCTGTAGTAATCCCTATATAGTATAATTTTTCTATCACCGATTAGGTTCATCTTCGGGCTGTTTAATTTCAGATACTCCCTATAGGGTCTGTAACCTTCCATTCTTACCTCTACGAGATGAAAACCGTAATTTAGAACTATTGGCTCTCTATCTATAGGAGTTACACCTGCATATCTACCATCAATATGGACAATAGCTCCCTTAGGTAAGGAATCTATATATAACCTACAGACTCCCCTTTTAATCTTTATTTCTAAGGTCTTATTCCTATCCTCTACTTTTATCTCATCCCTGAAAGGTATGTATCCATCCTTATATATTAAAACATCAAGATCCGTATAGGACATAGCTTTAAAATATATTATGCCACTCTTATCCGTCTGTCCCTTCCATTTCTCGTCAACATATACATTCGCATTTGGAACAGGTTTTCCTTTTTCAGTTACCTTTAACTTTACATTAACTAGTCCCTGTTTTGAAATAATTTCTCTCGATCTTTTTATCTTCACACCAGGTTCAAGAAGATAGCCTTCCAGTATGTTTTCAACCTCACACGCTGATACATTTGAGCTATTTTCAATGACCTTTAATTTAACAACCCTTTTTCTTTCATACTTGTTTGTGGAACTGTCAAAATAGTTTTTATATCCGTAAAAAATATCCCCCTTCTTAACACCCTGCCTGGAACCCAGATTTATATAAACATTCTTACTAATCGATACAATAGTGCCTTCTATTTGAAATCGTCTCATAAAATCTTTTGCTATATCTTCAGCCAACCTTTTTATCCCCCTGAGCAATACTTTACTTTCTTTTTTAACCACCAATATACCATCATAATTAATTGCCTTTACATTAACATTTATATACTTCCCACTTTTCTTCAAATCTCCAATCATAATTGAATCTACAGCTTTCTTTAATATCGGTATATCATTCCATGAAACATTTTCCCCGAGTTTAATATCAAACTGATTGAATAGTTTTAAAGTTTCATCTGCTGATACGAGTCGATATATTCTATTTGAGCGCAAATAATCTTCAACCCTTCTTGTAAGGAATAAGGCATTTCTTTGAAGAAAGGCTGCATCTTTACTTTTATCTTTAACATTGAAAGGCAAAACAGATACTTTTGGTTTAGGAGGATATTTACTATATGCAAAACTATGTATAATTAGCTTAGGAAGACTCTTTTTTATGAAAAATGTACGTGTTGCATACCTCGGTATATAACCAGCTGAGAATTTTATTTTAATTTTTAGGTATCCATCAACTCCTTTTTCATTTCTGTATTTAAACTCTATAAAACCATCGGATTTTGTAACTCCCATAAGTTCATTTTTAATAAAAACCTGGCTACCTGAAATACCCTTTATAACATCATAGCTTTCAGTTAGAACATATAGATCGATAATAAGCATTTTGTTCAGTTCTATTGTAATTACTGCATTTGGTTTTACCTGAACTTTATCTATCCAGAGATGCTCTCCCACTTTAGATATTTCTATCTTCTCATCCCTTATTGATTTTCCTTCATATTTTACAAGAAATTCACCATTTTTATCAGTTTTTCCTTCAACTTTATCGTTGATAATTACATCAGCTCCTTCTATCACCTTTCCCTCATGGCTCATACCTTTATTCTGTAAAACATATACCCGGGTAATATTGCAAGAAAGTGATACCTTTCATAGATACTTGCTATCCCTAATTTTGCCCTCTTTATTTCAGTTAAAATATCCGATTCCCCTTCAAGATTGTTCATATTCTCCACTTCTTCGTATTTTTTCTCCTGTTTTAATCTAATTTTTTGATTTTTCCCTTCCGATTTAGCAATTGGTACAAAATGAGTTTCCCATGGTCCATAAAAATAACCATCCCTATCCTTTTCGACCCTTATTGTGTACTTCTGTCCAACCACAAGCTCTATATTTTTTGAAAAAAGCCCATTACTGTTAGTTCGCCCTATAAACTTCTGATTTAAATATATATCCGCATCTGGAAGAGGATTTCTGTCAGCTCTGTAGACCTCAATTCGTAGTGGGACTTTTATTCTTTCAGGTTCTTTTTTAATTTTTGAATCTATATACTTGTACACAACGAAGAACGAAAGTAAGAAAGAAAGGAATATTAAAAAGAATGCATTAATTCTATTCAATTTTTTCCTAAAATTATAAAAAGATTTTTAATAAGTTGGAGGCTGAATGTTTACATCTCCCTCATTTAGTATGGTAGAAGAACCTTCTCCCCCTTTTATAGGGGTTGCAGATTCAGTCTCAATTTTTTTTAGATATATCTTTCCAAGATCTTTAATTTCACCCGTTTCAAGTTTTACATTAAAGCTTTTTACAAAAAACCCTTCAAGAAAAACTTCAACAGAATACTCACCTTCATTAAGTTTTACAAAGAAATTACCACTCCCATCCGGATTAATTGTAATTGAATTACCCTGTGCGGTCCCATTTTCAGTCCTGATTACATTTATTATTATTTTTTCTCTACTCTGTTCTGTAATAACCTCTCCTCTGTCATTAACCGGTATCACAACACCTTTTATTCCCGTTATAATTTCCTCCTTTTTTTTTGCTCTCATAGAAGCACAACCAGTTATCAGAATCAAAATGAATAATACAAAAATCATTTTATAAAACTTTTTCATATATATACCCTCATTCAAGTTTATACTTTAATATAAAAAAATCCTTTTTAATATCATATACATAAAGATTTGAATCATCACCCACATAATACGCTAAATCATCACTTTTTACAGGTGGCAAAATTGGATAGTTATTCACCACGAAATATTTATCCCTTAAAAGTTTTTCTCTCTCCTTTTCATCTATAAAATGCTTACCTTCAACCATCATGTCAAAGAGCATGTCCTCATAAAGTTTGTATGTTCTTTCCCTATAAGCAAAAACCATGCTACCATTATTCGGATCATAGGCTATCAACTCCGGTATAAATACGTAAAACTTATCAATACCTCCAAAATAGTTATAATCAAAATCTATGCCTTTAAAATATTTAACCCATTCAATAACACCATTTTGCTTATTTAAGGATAGTATTTCGCCACCAGATAAAAATAGCACAATACTATTCTTAAAAACAAGGAAATCTCTTGATACCTCAGACCCGACATAGTTTACCCATACAAGTTTTCCTTCTTTGACATCCAAAGAATAAAAATTATTATCCCAGGTACCAAAAAATAATTTCCCTTTATTAACCACAGGTTTAACACTTATAAATCCGGTATTTGCAAATTGCCATACCTTTTTGCCCGTATAAATATTATAAGCTTCAATAAGACCTTCTTTAAATGCAATAATCATTAAATTGTTATAAAAGTTAATTCCTCCTGCAATTTCCCGCTCTGTATCATATTGCATAATAAGCTTCCCATCTGCCTCGGAAAAAGCAAGTATATTACCTTTTTGAGTGGCAATTACAATCTTATTTTTTACAATAAATGGCTGACCAATAATTTCATCATTAACATCTCTAATCCACATTAATTTCCCATCGGCAAGGTTTACCGAATACAATCTATTATAAATATCAAAAAAGAATAAGCGTTTACCATTTAAAACAAATGGATTTTCCAGATCGCCACCGATAAAAAACCTCCATAATGGTCTTTTTCTGTTTAAAGAGAATGTATAAATAAATCCATTGTAAACAAAAGGTAATACAATTTTATCCTCAGCACTATATTCGTTGATTATTTCACTACTATAGGTCGGAAGCCCAAATCTTTCTTTAACCGAATTACCTTCCATCGTATTTGTTATCGTATTTGTGATGTTTTGCGAATACAATGGATCTACCGATAATAATACAAGTATAATAATGGTAACAAATAGGCTTTTTGCATTTTTTCTCATTACATTTTTTAAATTCTTAGATTAGAGTTGCTTAAACAAATTTAATATTTAAAACAGATCAAGGCATCCCTTCTTTTTTTTAGATTTCTTTTCGAGTCTTTCTCTATCCCCTTTATAGATATATTTATCCTCTATGGAGTCAAATATTTCATCAATATTTGCCTTAATGTTCCTGATCTTAGTAGATGGTTTTTCAATTGATCTAAATATATTATCTGCCATATCCTTTAGCCCTATTGAGGATAGGGCTAAAAATCTTATATTTACAATGGCGTGAAATGCCCTTTTGCTCTCAATTCCAGCTTTCTTTGAATACTGGCTGGCTTCATCATTTTTATTTTCAGCAAGGCTTGTATCTCTCAATTTAAGATATTCCATCTTCTTTTTTAAAGACTCAGACCTTATCTTTTCGTGTTGTTTTATTTCTTCATCTATCTCTTTAAATTTTTTCAGAATTTTGGTTAAAATGTACAGTTCATTACCTTTAATATTTTCCCTTGATTGGGCCAACCATTTACCCCAATCTATAACCTTTGTAATAACTTTAAACTTCTTCTCCGGTTCTTCTCCAAATTTAATCTGAGATCCCTCACCTTTCCTCAACACAAGAGTTTTTTCCTTTCCTGATACAGCAACTATACCTTTTTCAATAACAACAAGTGTAGAACCATCATGCCCGGATGCAACATCAAACTCTGTACCTCTAACAGTAAGGTTCACAGCCTGAGTGACTACCTCCGGTTCATTTGTACTTTTTTTAGTTAGCTTAAATTTTAATCTCCCAAGAAAAAGCATAAAACTTGATTTATGTTTGTTATTGTCGAACCTCTCTGAAACAGTAAACTCCGAGTTTGGAGATATATTTATATAAACATCACCATCTAAAAGAGTTGCTTCCCCATCTTCACCAGTCTTTATAACATCACCATTTGCCAAATGATAACCTATATCAAGAGATTCCCACTCTCCCATCATATGCCTGTATTTTACATCCCCGGACATCCATTCGACATCTACTGCAAAAAGAAAAGTGTAGGAAAACAAAAAGAGTATGGGTATCATTATCAAAATTAATTTTGTGAAAATCTTCTTATTTTTTATTTCCATTCCATCCTCCATTTATCTTCTATCCGCAAAAACTAATCATCAATTTCATGAATCCTTATCAAGCTTCATCGTGATACTTGCTCTTCTTAGCATTTTTTTATAATCATCCCGATACTTTAAAACAACATTTGTTAAATACTCGATGTTTTTGTCAATCCCTTCTCTATAATAATCTCTATTAACTCCCCACCTTTCTTTAAAATGCAGTTTCATGTATTTATAAACTCTACTCAGTTCGTCATCAAATCTTTTAAAGGCTATATTTTTGTAAAAATCCTCCGTGCTTTTAAGCAAATCGTACTCGCTATCAAACCTGTTAATCCCACCCTCTTGAAATTCCCTGTAAAGATACAATAGTTTCTCGAGGTATAACCGATCTGCAATTTGAGTGTATAGATCCGCAGTTCCAAGAATCTTTCCTATAAGTTCTACTTCCCCTGTTTTAAATTTTATTTTTGAAGTTTCAAGATTCATCATAGTGCATGCTATAATTTGAGAAGATAGTTCGATATACTCGTTGGAAAAATGCTTCCTTCTAAGATAGTTTTTCATAAATTTAATGCTTCTCTCTTCATGCACAATTGTATATTTAGCGCCTGTTCCTTCATCATCTTCAATTGCTTGAATTAATCCAACGTCATGAAAAAGTGCGGCAATAATCCCGAGAATACCAATAGCTGGTGTAATTTTTTTCCCAGCAATAATTGCACCATCTATTAGCCTTGTTGTAGAAAGAGAAACAGTCAAGCTATGTCCAAGGTCATGATAAGGTGTATTACAGGCTTTATATCCCGGATACTGGCCTTTAAAAAGTCTGACAGTATCCCAAAATGCATCCTTCAGTATTCCAACTTCCTCACCGGTAAAGTCTGGATAGATTGCATTTAAAATTTTCAGAATTTCATTAAAGATATCTGAAGGCTCATTCGGAAAGAGCTTATAATAAACTACGGCTTCATCATTTTTATTCATGTCTAAATATTCTATCACAAACTGTATGAAAAAACAAATAACACTATGAAATTATACAAACGATCAGTGCAATCAATATGTTAAATTTTTGCACCCGTACTTAATATTTAATTTAAATGCCCAGTATACTATCCTTGTTAGATTCCAGCTCTTCGGTCAGATTAAAACTATCAAAAGATTCCCAGGTTAAGCCCAAAATGACATTACATTATTAGATAGA
>QNBN01000104.1 GCA_003645695.1 Spirochaetota bacterium
GAAGAACAATTTTCGATAAAAAAGACTACTGCTCGTGACCTTTGGCATTTGATGAATCGTATTATTCGAAAGATTCTTTCTCATACTATTTGTGTTTTCTTAAATCTAAAGTTAAAAAGAGATTCTTTAAATCTTAAAGGTCTTATATCTTGTTAAAGTCGCACACGATGTTAATGATTAGGAGAATGTAAATACAGGATTTTTATCAATAAGAAACTTTATGTTAAAAATGATATTTACCATTATTATCCTAGGATGTTATATGAAAGGAAGTTAGGCTCAATAATATATGAAACAGTTAGTGTGCAAATTCTTAACAAGTATGAGCATTATATTATCTTCCTCTTATTTAATAAAAGACAACATGTATATGAGTGAATTATATCTTATTTTAAACATATTAATATTGAGACAGGATACGATTTTTACTATTTTACGATTGAATTAGTAAAAAAAGAATTGAATTAAATATAAGTGAAAAGATGAAAGAATATTTGAGATATCATAGAAATAATATTTTCCTTAGAGAGGGAGAAGAGTAATGTCAACAAATATATTATACCTTTTTGAGGAAGAAAAAGAAGAAAATCCTGATTATTTAAATAAGCAGCTAATAACGTATATTGGAAATAAAAGAAGTCTTCTCCCATTTATTGGGAGAGGCATTGATTTTGTTTTAAAAAGATTAAATAAAAGGAGATTATCAACTTTCGATGTTTTTTCAGGTTCTGGGATAGTTGCACGATATTTAAAAAGGTATTCAAATAAAATAATTGTCAATGATTTAGAAAAATATTCGGAAACAATTAATAAATGTTATCTTACTAATGTATCAGAGCTTAATTTAAAAAAATTAAAGGAATGTTATTATGAGATAATTTTTAAATTAGAAAACGAACCTTTAAAAGAAGGATTTATTTCGGAATTATATGCACCAAAGTGTGATAACGAAATTAGACCTGGTGAAAGGGTGTTTTATACAAGAAGAAATGCTATGTATATTGATACCTCACGACAGTATATAGAGAATATTCCTGAAGAATATCGGCATTATTTTATTGCTCCCTTATTATCTGAAGCTTCAATTCATGCAAATACATCTGGAGTTTTTAAGGGTTTTTATAAAGATTCTGAAAAGAAAGTTGGAAAATATGGAGGAAGAAAGGAAGATGCATTATTAAGAATCCTTGGTGATATACACTTGCACTTCCCTGTTTTTAGCGACTTTGAATGTGAAGTGGAAATTCATAGGGGGGATTCAAATGTTATAGTTAATTGCGTTGATGAGGTAGATATAGCCTATTTAGATCCTCCGTATAATCAGCATCCATATGGCTCTAATTACTTTATGTTAAACTTGATTACAGAATATATTAAACCGGCCAAATTAAGTAAAGTATCTGGAATACCAGCTAATTGGAATCGGTCGGCATTTAACAAGAAAAATTTGGCAAATAAGGTTTTTGAAGAATTAGTAAATAAGATTAAAGCTAAATTCTTAATAATTTCTTTTAACTCGGAAGGTTTTATTACACAGAATGAAATGATGAATATGCTCAACAAAGTTGGAATTGTAACGGTGTTAGAAACAAAGTACAATACATTTCGAGGAAGCAGGAACTTACGCAATCGTAATATTCATGTAAAAGAGTATTTGTACCTTGTTGAAAAAAAATAAGATTTATATAATACCCATTAAGCCCGAGAAGTCAAGGGAAAAAAGTATTACATAGCAAGAAAATTGATTTTTCAATCTTTTTATATTATTTGCTAATCAGTAATAAAAACAGTCCGCATTTATTTCTTAGTACAGGGAATCGGATTAAATTATCCGTGTGGGCACCATATGTGGTCAATCCGTTTTACTTTTCGGGATATTGCAGATGTGAAAGTGGACGATTGCCAATTCACGCCTCAGAAATTAGTTTTGATTACCCATTGATCGGATCTATCAAAATAATGTTGACCTGAAAGATGTAACGTTTAGAGTACATGACCGGGTACAAATTTAATACCATTGAGAGCACGAGCATCACTGAGCCAGTACAAGTTAAAGGTACTTTCGCAGGCAACAGTCATGTCATGAATATATGGTGCTGTTATTTTAAGGAAATAATCGAAATTATTTCCTTTTATATTTTGATGTAAAAGTATTCTTCCTTGGCGAACCATTAGGTATACATACATATTTTTCAATGAAAAGATAAATACATGAAAACGAAAAAAGCATTGATATTTCATTGAGTAACTTGGCGCAAATAAATTTCCTTCAATGGTTAGAAGAAGAGAGATATCCTTACCTTAATGAAATAGTTTCAAAAGGAAAACATGAGTTTAACGTGGATTATATAGTGGATTATATAGATGATGATAATTGATATTCTGGAACCATTAAAGTAAGGATAGATAATTAAAGGGAGAAAGCATTGGAAAAGAATTAATATTTTGGTATTCTAATTAATCATAAATTTTGTTACAAAAAACCGTTATTTTAATGAATAAAACCTTAAATAAAACTATTACTTGATTTTATCCATATATTTAGATTAACTTTAAATTGATATGTTATTGGATTATGGTGATATAAAGAATCCGACGGGAAATGCAATCATTTACTGGCAAATTAAAGGTGATAATCCGAAATTTAAGAAAGGACAATTTATTGCCACAAACTTTGTTATATCCCCGCTTCATGTCAATGAAGAAACCTTGATGGTAAACTTTCCACCAGTTTTAGTGGAGAGCTATGAAAAGCTCCTCAATATAGCAGAATCTCATAATGTAGATCTTATTAATGGTGGTGAAATATTTCTACCTAGATCAATTTCAGATATAAATCAATTTTATAAAAGACAGATTGAGAAATACAATAATCTTATGCAGGAGTATCTGTTGGCATTTAAAGAAAAGCTGGAAACGAAGAGGGAAGAGGAGAGTGTACCTCAACTCATAAATGAGTCTGGAAGATTGATGGACGAGATCAGGGATTATGTAAGAGAAGGAACAAACATAAAGTTGATAAGCAAAAAGATAGTCCAGCTCAAAAGAATTGAAGAAAAGCTTAACTCTCAAATGAAAGGCTTTGATTTATCAAAGATAATATCCTTAATAGATAGAGATGACATAATGGTGGATGAGCTTGTGAGCCTCTACAAACAAAAGTTTTTAGCGATATTTTTAGAGGATTATGAAAAGGCTGGTATTCTTAAAAAGAAAATCGAAGAAATAGAAACCATACTTTTAACTCCAAAAATAAATTAGTTTATCACAGCGTATAGGCAAGTAAACTTTTAAACATAACAGGTATTTTAATTTGCTTATTCGTTTTATACATATAAAAAATCAAATTTAAATATCCATAAATATTTTGGAATTATTATTAAAAGCCATAATTTTAATGAATAAAACCATAATCTATCAGGTTTGAAGCTTCATCGAAGCTTTTATAGATACCAGTTGCCACCCCAGCATTTATAATTGCTCCAACCACGGCTTCTTCACTGTATTTACATATGCTTAACCTTTTTTTGACCATATCTTTGATAATTCTTTGTAGAAGAATGTTTCTACGAATCCCATTTCCGCTTCCTACTAGATAATTTTTTCGGTTTATGATATCTTGATCGAACATTTCAGTGAGAATTTTTACCATACCTTTTAATGTTTCCAGAACAAGATTTGAGGGTTTTAGGTTTGTTAAACCTATTCCTCTAATCCACCCACGCATATTTGGCGAGCTCCTCTTACCGGCAAAAAGAGGATAAACTTCCAGTTTTTCCATTTCCTCAATATTGTATTTTTTTCCAATTTCCCATTCCTCAAATATACTACTGGCTGATTCTTCCATTTTTTTGTAGAGATTATCAAAGTTTGAAATTCCAAAAAACTCAGTACCAACATTTTTAAAAAAATTGAATAGGGTTTTATAAACAACTCCCCCAGATATTGCATTACCGGCTACAAGATACTTATTTTCAATAAATGGTCTGATTTGAACGTCAATTCCATCTATGAATGGGAGCGAAGAAGCCTTTTGGTATGGCTCTTCAGCTATAGAAATCTGAGCCCCTGTTCCTATATTGAGTAAAATTGTATCCGTGTAGTATTTAACGCTTCCAAGAAAACTTGCCTGATTATCCCCAATTGATACAACAACTGGTATCTTATCTTTTAACAGATCAAAAAATCCTTTTCCGCTCGTCTCTCCAATAACTTTTGTACTTTCAATCAATTCAGGCAGTATGTTGATTGGAATATTCAGAGCTTTTAGAAAATCTTTCTTCCACCATCCTTTTTCAACATCAAGGCATCCAAGGCTTTCAGCCATTGTTGGATCTATATAAACTTTATTTTTACCTGTTAAAAGCATACCAATATAATCGGTTATTGTAGAAATCTTGTGTGGTTTTATCCCGGTTTTAAGCCAGTAATATAGAGTAACAAGACCGAAACCTGATGCTATTCCATTGGTATTTAAATCACCTGCTTTCTCTGAGATCTCCTGTATTAAACTCTTTTCCCCTTCAATCGGGATATTACCCCTATCATCCTGCCAAGTTACAAAATTGGTTATTGGTTTTCCATTGGCATCAAGTCCTAAAATACCATGCATTTGTCCGGTTATGCCAATAGCAACTATCCTGTCTATTTCTTTTAATATATTTTTTATAAGAGTTCGGATAACCATAGCAATTTTTATGGGAGATTGTTCCCTTCGCCATGGTTCTTCTGATGGTAGATAGGGAGTTTCTTCTTCAACCGTTTTTATAATCTTGGATTTGTTGGGGTCTACCAGAGAAACTGCGGTTTTAGAGGTTCCTATATCAATTCCCATTATTAAATCCATACTCAGCTCCTCCCTTTTTTTGTTTAATTACGATTTTATTCTGGAAGATTTGCCGTTGCAACAATATCCACGCCGCTTTTTTTAAAGTTTTTTATTATGGTGTCTCCAATTTTTACAGGGGGTTTTAGTTTGAGGGAGTATATCTCTTTTAAGAGATCAAATATTAAATCCTTATCAATAGCTTCAATTGTTTTTATAGGGAGCCTTTTTTGAATTCTGGATTCAATTGATGCTGTGGCAGTAACTACCCTTTTAGGGGCAAGAATCTCCTCTTTACCATAGATCTCTCCCTTTGGGCAGAGGTTTCCACTAACTTTAATAGAGTCGTAGTCTCTTTTATCCTCATTATACTCGATAGTTAGCCTGCATCCAATGGGGC
Source organism: Spirochaetota bacterium (assembly GCA_003645695.1). Taxonomy (GTDB): domain Bacteria; phylum Spirochaetota; class B62-G9; order B62-G9; family B62-G9; genus B62-G9. Next base: position 5,226 of record QNBN01000104.1, read on the forward strand.
ATGATATACAAATAAGCTCTTTTTTCATAGTTACCTCCACTAGATAATCGAAAACTCTAAAATATTATTCTTTCCACCTGAATTGAAAGCTTTTGAAATGTCCTTTTCAGTAAGTTTTACAGAAATCATTTCTGAAGGTTGTACATGGATGAGTTTTTTCTCCTTAATTATTTCATCGTTCTGCCGTATAATTAGCTTTGCATTATTCTTAACAATCATAGATCTTAGGTAGAAGGAGTTAGAAATTGAAGGATCATACCAATTTGGGAGAACGTACTTTATATTTGAACCGCTTTTTACAGGATAGAGGTTCTTTTTTATGGTACCATCTAGATATTTAATTAAGAAGTTTGCTGTTCTTTCGGATTCCTCAGTTACATAATCGACCAGATCATGAATGTGAAGAACATTTCCACATGAGAATATGCCATCTACAGACGTCATCATATGGGCATCAACATATGCACCTTGAGTATCCGGGTTTAATGATACTCCAGCTTTTTTTGAGAGTTCATTTTCCGGTACAAGCCCAACTGATAATAAGAGTGTATCGCATTCAATTTTAAATCTTTTATCAAATACGGGCTTTCCATTTTCGAGTGGGGTTACTTCAACTCCCTCAATACGATCGATCCCATATATTTTTGAAACAATATGTGACAGATATAAGGGGATATTAAAGTCATTAAGGCATTGTACAATATTTCTTGTTAGTCCAGATGGGTACGGTTGAATTTCGATTACTGCTTTAACTTTTGAGCCTATCCATGTCATCCTTCTTGCCATTATAAGGCCTATATCACCGGAGCCAACTATAACAACCTCTTTACCCGGGTTAATCCCTTCGATGTTTACAAATCTCTGAGCCAACCCTGCAGTAAATATTCCAGATGGCCTTGTCCCGGGAATCCCTATATTTCCCCTGTTTCTTTCCCTTGAACCCATCGCAAGAATTACTGCATTTGAAGATAGTTGGACAAGTCCAAGGTTTTTTGAAAATCCTTGTATAATTTTTGTTTGATTCTCCCTTTTGATGTTTATGACCGTTGTTTCAAGGTAAGTTTCAATGAGAGAAATTGAGCTCACCGGTTCAATAAATCGGTAAGCATATTCTGGACCAGTTAATTCTTCTTTAAAGTAGTGGAGACCAAATCCATTATGTATGCATTGATTAAGAATCCCTCCAAGTTGAGCTTCTCTCTCAAGTAGTGCTACCTTCAATCCTGATTTTCCAAGCTTGTTTGCAGCTGACATTCCAGCTGCTCCGCCACCAATGACTATCGCATCGTATCTTTTATTTAACATCTTTTACTCCTGTTAAAATCCAACCTTATCTTTAAATAGTATGCTTTTTCCGCCTCTCTTTGTTATTTCAAAAGGTGAAAGACCGGTTTCTCTCTCTATAATCTTAATAATTTTATAGGAACAGAACCCACCTTGACACCTACCCATCTGAGCTCTTGTGTAGAACTTTATTCCATCCAGTGTGGTATGTCCCTTTTTAATAGCATTTACTATCTCTGCCTCTGATACATTTTCACATCGACAAATGATATTAGCATAGGCAGGATCTTTTTTATAAAGGGATTCTGCATCTTCAAACTGGATTTCCCTTATCCTTTGAGGCTTTTCAAGGTAAGGGTCGAAGTTCTTTTTTTCTATTAGGGTTATCCCTGTTTTTTTAAGAATATCCTTAACCATTTCCGCAATAGCCGGTGAGGCTGTGAGACCGGGTGATTGTATGCCTCCCACATTTATAAAATTGTAAGCTTTCTCTGAGAGAGAAATAATAAAATCCTCTGTTGTAGCAGCCGGTCTTAAGCCAGCAAAAGAGGTAATTATATCTCTTTTACTTATTTTTGGAACAAGATGTTTTGTAAAATCTAAGACTTTTTCAAGTTCTTCCATATTTGTTGAAAGATCAAACTTATCATTGCAGGGAACTGCTGTAGGCCCCAAAAGGGTTGTCCCCTCAATGGTTGGTACGACAAGTATTCCTTTGGAAACTTTTGTAGGTACAGGGAAAATTACCCTGGAAGGTCTATATTCGATATTCTTATCGAGTAAAAAATACTCACCCTTTCTAGGATAAATCTCATAGCTTTCAGCATTAAACAATTTTGAAATTTCATCGGCAAAGAGGCCTGCTGCATTGATGACATATCTGGACTTTATATTGCTACCATTTCTTGAATAGAGGGTATAGTATCCACTCTTAAACTCCTGCCCGGTAACCTCAAAATCGGTTATTATATCCACTCCATTTTTCTTTGCCGATTCTACAAGGGAGAAAACATACTGATAGGGTTCGATAATTCCTCCAGAAGGGGCATAAAGCCCTCCTACAACGTCATGTGTAAGGTTTGGTTCAAGCTGTAGGATTCTCTCTCTATTGCATATCTCAATTCCTATTACTCCGTTGTTAATACCCTGATTATGTAAAAACTGAACAGTTTTCATCTCTTCTTCTGAAAGGGCTGCAACAATAATACCTGATCTTTTGAAGGGAAAATGTAGTTCTTCGTGAAGGGTATCGAATAATCGATTTCCAAGAATTTCAAGTTTTGATTTTAGTGAGTTAGGAGGATGATGAAATCCGGCATGAATGATACCAGAGTTGCCTTTTGAAACACCAAATGAAACATCCACTTCTTTTTCAACAACAACAATATCAAGTTTGTATGAAGAGAGTTTTCTCGCTATCGAAGCTCCCGATACTCCTGCACCGATAATGCAGATGTCATAAATATCATTTTTCATTTTTCTCCCCTGAAGCTGAATAGATTTAAAATGTTACAAAATTACAAAAAGAATAAAACAACTTTAAATATTAAACTATGTTTAAAAACTGTCAAATATTAAATTATTGTTTTATATTTGATAAATCTCTTTGTTTTTTGTGCATAGGTGGTGTGATTTTATAGCAGAGTGAAATCTATTAAACTTACATAAACGTAAGCGAGGGGGAAAATATGCAGTATAAAAAATCAAGAATATATATTTCTTCAGAAGTAAAGGAGTTTTATGAATTTATTCAAATTGCTGAAGAAAAGGGGTATGGAATAGAGATACAGGGATTTGCGATGCCCGAGATTATGTATGGAAACTGGATGAAGGAAATGATCAGTTACAAAGAGAGGCTTGATGGGTTTAGTAATGGGATTGCCTTCCATAATCCTTTTATTTCAACCATCACTGTTTCCAATGATTACAAACTTGTGGAAAATACACGCGATAAGATGAGGTATGGTTTTATGGTTGCGAAAGAGCTTGGTGCAACCCATGTAATAGCCCATTTTTTCTGGTGGCCCTATTATAGGGGAGATTTTTTTGATGGCTACATTGATGGTCAGTTAAAGTTCTGGGATGAGTTTATAAACTTTGCAGAAAAAGAGGGTATAACCATTGTAATGGAGAATACAACGGAACCGAATCCGGATTATATACTTTCGATTGTTGAAAAAGTTAACTCGTCCAACTTTCAAATCAACCTAGATTTTAGGCACACCAATGTTTTTTCCGAAATACCGATTGTGGATTGGATACCAGCTCTTAAAGACTATATTAAGTACATTCATTTTCATAATAACGATGGTAGTTGCGATCAGCATCGTTGGAATGAAAAGGGAACTATAGATTATGAACCGATATTCAAAAAATTATCGGATCTGGATCTGCATCCAATTATAACTACTGAAATATACAAAAATAGTGAACTTCTCAATGCCCTTGATTTTCTTGATACAATGAAGGAAAAGTATAATCTTTAAAGCATTCTCAGTATTTACCATATTTATGGGCTGCATCAACGGCGGCCTTAAGGTTTTCTGGGGGTGTAGTCCTCCCGATGTTGCAGA
>QNBN01000105.1 GCA_003645695.1 Spirochaetota bacterium
AAAATACACAGAGGGTGAGACCGAATTTATAGTTCCGGCAAGGCTCAGCCGTGAAGTTACTCAAAAAACTCAGGAAATTGCATTGAAGGCCCATCAGGTGCTTGGTTGCAGACACTTTTCACGGGTTGACATGGTTATAAAGGATGGTAAAGAGCCCTATGTTCTTGAAGTTAATACTGTTCCTGGTATGACCACACTTTCAGACCTTCCCAAGGAGGCAGAGGCAGCCGGCATTTCATACGATGAACTTGTTGAGAGGATACTCCTGATGGGGATAAAGTGATTGGAATTTCTTATTTTCTAATTTTTATGATATTTGGAGTAAATCCTAACATGAAAAAAATAGTTGAGAAGATGGTTCCCAGAGTGGAATATGAGAAGGTTGATACTTCCTGGTTTGAAGTCTTATTCCCCATGGAATTTGGTGTAGTAAAATTCAGGAATAAAATTGAACCAATTACAATACAAAATGGCCATTTTATTGGCAAAATAAGTAAAAGAAGAGTGCGTTTTTTTGGGACCACCATTGGATGGGATTTTATACTGGCTCCAGATTCAATAATTGAAAAATCTGTTAAATACCTTGGTAGTCTGGGTATCAACTGTGTGAGAATTCACCCAATTGGGATATGGAATTACAGGTCAAAATCATTGAATGAAAAACTTCTTGAAAGACTTGATTTCCTTACCTCAGAATTAAGAAAAAATGGAATCTACTATAGTTTTTATACACCGATTATCTGCATATCTTCAGGGCAGGATAGTTTACCTATAAATCTTTACAGGGGTCTTGCCTTGCTTGATGAAAATAAGAGCATGGAAACCAGAGAGTTCTGGAAACAGCTTTTGTTACATCAGAACAAATATACTGGTATTAGATATTATGAAGACCCGGCATTAGTTTTTTTGATACTAAGTAATGAGTATTCGGTGTCAAAATTGTGGTATTAGAAAGGAGGTATAGATATACTGAGACCATTCTGGGCGAGATACCTAAAAAGCAAGGGATTACCTTATGTTGAAATTCCTGAGAAAAAAACAGAGGAAAACTTTGATTTATTTTTGAAATTTTCAGCAGAAATGGATTCAATATATTTTATGAATACAAAAAGATTTCTACGGTCTATTGGAGTGAAGATTCCTATTGCCTGTACAAACAATCCCTATTCCTATTATGAGCAAAAGATATTTTATAAGATTTCTGATTTTCTTGCAGTTCATAATTATGGAAGTTATTGTGGAAACTCAGCAGGAGGGTGGGTGAGGAATAGGAGCGAATTGCTTTTTAAAAATGGCAAACCGGGTGATTTCCCAACAAGAATGTTAACCGTAAATTACAAGAATAAACCGGTTATTGTTGATGAATGGAACATTGGTTATCCAATAGATTCAAGAGCTGAGGTGATGGTAATGGTTCCTGGTCTTGCAGCATTGTACGATTATGATGGGCTTTTTTATTTTGATTTTTTTGAGCATTATGATTATCTTATAAATCCGGAGAAAAAGAAAAAGTACTATATGACATCCCTTGAACAACCTTTTTCAATCCAGACTATTTTTTTACCTTCAATTTCATTTGCATTCAGGCAGTTTATGTTGCCCGTATTTACAGACTCCATTGTTGTAAATGTGGATCGAGCAGAAGGTGAGCTGATTCAACAGTTCCGATTTAATCCCTTTCCTGGATTAAGTAGTCAGATCTATTTCCAGAAGAGGGTGATTTTAAGTTATGAAAAAGGAGTTCCATATACAGAAATAGTAGAAAAGTTAGAAAAAAAGAGTAAGATCGTATTGTCTAATTTTGTCTGGGATTGGGAAAAAGGCTACATTGGGTTGCATTCAGACAAGTTTGCTGCATTTGCCGGGATTCTGGATTCATATTGTAAATTAGGAAACATAGTAATTCGAGGTGATAAGGAATTTGTGGTATTAACCATTGCGAGTTTAGATACCCTGAATTTGTCAAAATCAAAAAAGATTTTGATAACTGTAGGAGCAGATGCTATAACCAAAGGGGATAAATTATATACTGCTCCAACTTTTAATGGAGAAAAACCTATAATGTACTGGTTTTTGGGCAAAGAGTCTCAGAGGCAAATTGAGAGGATCCCTGGAATTTCTTATATTAAACCCGTAAGTATAAATATTTTTATCAAAAAGATGAATGGAGATATTTCAAACATTAGAGCATTTTCACTTGATTTTGAAGGGAATAAGAAGAGAGAAATCCCTCTACTATATTATATGGAGGGATTTGAGATAAATATCATGACTGGTGAGAGTAAAACTCCATATTATTTGATAGAAGAGAGATAACCGGAATATTTTTTCCGATGGACTATAATTTTGTGAGGAATACATAAATTCATGGAAGGATATCATGGACAAAATTAAACTTTTACCTGCTTAAATCAATTGTTTTTTTGTCCATAAAACTAAAACTTACTGTATTGTCTTTATTTACTCTCCATATAGATTTTCTGTTAGGAGACAAGGTTTTATGTCAATATCTTTTGAAAGGAGTCTATCCAGGATTATTAAAAGAAGTCCCCCAAAGGAAATCAATCCATCTCGCATCTTTTTCTCTCCGCTGTCAATGTGACATTTCTAAATAGTAATCACAAAATGCATTTTTGCACTTGACAAAATTAGAATAAAATTTTATAAATAAAACATGATAAAAGAATCGCTCAATTTAGGTAAAAGTCAATTATTCTGGGAGAATCGCATACCGGGCGATTTCCCAATAAGGATTTTAACAGTAAATTATCTGGGGAAATCTGTAATTGTAGATGAGTGGAATAAAGGATACCCAATTGATTCAAGGATAGAGGCCACAATATTGGTTCCTTGCCTTGCAAGTCTGTATGATTATGACGGTGCTTTGCCTGGTGTCTATAAGAGGGTATATTATCTTAAAAGTATAATTATTAGCCTTAATGAGGGTGAAAGTTGTAGCCAAATAGAAGGGCTTTTTCAGTTATATAGGCTTGATAGTAACGGAGAGATAATTGGTAAAATTCCGGTTAGATGGGAAGATAATATTATATCAGTAGAAATATTGACAAAAATTCATAAATTTTGTTATTACTTATTGAAAAGGTCATTAATGATACATCTACATGTTGACAATTGTATAATTTCTGGTAATATACATTACCAAAAAAGGAGCCATTATATTGAATAAGGAGGAGTATATCAGTTTGAAAGAATTGTGGAGAATTTTGCTGATAAAAAAATGGCAAATTATTTCTGTGTCTTTGGGCGCAGCAATAATTGCAATGGTTGTGAGTCTTTTTCTTCCCAAAACTTATACAGCAGAGGCAGTTCTTTTGATGCCAGAGGCTGCTTCAGGATCATCCGCTTTATCCAGTCCTTTAGGATTGCTCAGTCCCAGATTTACTTCGCAGCAAGGCTTATCTTCCCAGGTTATAAAGACAGTTTTGGAAAGTAAAAAATGCTTAGAGAAGGTTGTAAGAAAATTTAATCTAAATAAAGTTTACCATTCAAAGAATACAGAGGATACCATAGATTTATTACGCCAAAGAACCAAAATTGGTATTTTTAATTTAACAGGAGAAATCAGAATTCAAGTAAAGGATAGGAGCCCTAAACGGGCAGCAGAAATATGTAACTATTATATTTCAATGATAGATACAATGAATACCTTGCTTAAACTTACAAGTGATAAATCACTAATAAAAGTACTTGATTATGCTTCTCCCCCAAGGAAGAAATCTTCTCCAAAAATAAAAATAAATATGATAATTGCCTTTTTAGTTGCATTCTTTATAATAACCTCATATTATGTCTTTTCAAAAAATGACTAATAAAATTGTGGTATTTCTTGTGGTTTCCATTTTAATGTTAAGTATTTTATTACCAGCTATCAAATTTAAATATGCTATATTAATAACTTCTTTGATGTCTTTGGTCTTTTTGATATTTTTTTCTCCAGGAGGCATATGGTTGGTAATTTTATTTGTGCTTTTTATTGGTCCCCTTTTACCATATACATATCATTTGACAAAATTCTATGAACCTCATTTTGGAGGAGCATATCCTCATTTTGTTATTACACCTGTTTATGTAGCATTTTTGATAAGTGTATTACTTCTCTTTATATTCTATAGACATAAATTAAGTAATATTAAGATAGAAAAATCAATATATATATGGATTTTTTTCTCTATTTACTCTCTGTTAATTTCATTTATTTCTGCTATTAATATAAAGGCTTCATTTTATGAATCAATTAGAATGCTTGTGACTGGAGCTATTTGTATCATAGTTTATTATTTGATTGATTCAAACGAAAAGTTAAATAAAATTATGATAATTATAGGAATGATACTGCTATTAGAAAGTTCAATTGCATTTTTGCAGGAATTTTCTATACTCCCGAATGATTTGCTATTTGGAGAATCACAAAGTGCCTCCACGGTAATTTATGCTACGCAGATTTTTAAGAGACCTGCAGGAACTTTAAGAGAAACCAATACCCTTGCAAAATTTTTGTCTATGTATATTCCTATTTTTCTTATTCTAAGTATAGTTACGAAGGAAAGGATAAAAAAGGTGTTCTTCTTTTTGGTTTTAGGTTTCTCAGTATTAGCTCTTTTTATGACCCTTGGGCGCTCAGCGATAGTTGCGACTATTTTAGGCTCTTTTTTCAGCTTTTTTCTTTTAGGAAAGTTTGCAAAGGAACATTTGCCTTCTAAGAAACTTATAATCTCTGGTATATCTGTAATAATAGTTTTGGTTGCTATAGTCACTGGTTTATTATTCCAGTTACTATACCTCAGATTTGTAGTTTTTGGATGGTTGACTGTTGGGGGAAGAATAGCGCAATACCAGAATGCCCTCCATATAATACGGAGACATTTTTTCCTGGGTGTTGGTTTAAATAACTATACTTATGCAATGATGATGGAAGATGCGAGTGGTATTGCAGCAGTTACACCTCAATTCCCTGCGCATAATTTATATCTCCTGTATTTTGCAGAGACAGGTATTTTTGGAATATTGCTCTTTCTGACATTTATAATATTATTTTTTTTAAGAGGGATCAGAGTTTTGAATTCATTTGACTTAGATGAAGTTTCTTTGGCTGCTATCGCTGGAGGTCTTGGGGGATTCTCCTCTATATTAATACAGAGTTTGACAGGTTGGGGGGTCAGATCTATTAGTTTATTTAGTTTCTTTTTTTTATTAGGTATAATAATATCTTCAATAAATAATATAAAAACATCTGTATTGAATAATCAATTATGAGAAAAAAGAAAGTTGTTTACATTGTTTGGGGTTCTCCAAGAACAAGAGCAAAGGAACTTTCTAAAAAGTTTAATGCACGTTTGTATGGTGTTTTCTTTTCTTTCCCTCTCCCAGTTGTATTAAGATATTTAATCAGTACGATTAAATCTTTGCTGATTCTTATAAGAGAAAAGCCTGATTATATAATCGCGCAGGTTCCACCAATTTTTCTTCCATTCGTTGTATACATCTATTCTTTATTTTTTGGCGGTAAATATTTATTAGATGTCCATTCTGGAGAAATTATAGACAAAAAATGGCGATATTTTCAGCCTTTAAGAAAATTTTTATTTAGACGAGCATTCCTGATTTTAATGCATAACAGTTCAAATTTTAATAAAATAAAAAATTGGAAAGTAAACGCATTAGTGCTAAATGACCCAATACCAATCCCCCCAGATGTAAAATCTGAGAAATTATGTAATAATTGTAAGGAGGTAGTATTTATTTCAACATTTGGAATTGATGAACCTTTTAATGAGTGTTTGGGGGCTGCAAATATTCTTAAAAAGAAGAATGGTAATAAATGGCTATTTATATTTACTGGAGATTACAAATCAGCTAAGTTTTTACAGAAACATAAAGATATTATATTTAAAAATAAAGATATTATATTTACAGGTTTTGTAAATTACGACAAATATTGGAGTATTTTGAAGGGGGCCGATGTAATAGTATCATTAAATAAAAGAAAGGATGTTATTACGTGTGGATTATGGGAGGGTGTTGCCCTCGAAAAGCCTGTTGTCACAAATAATTATGGATGCATAGAAGAATTATTTGGGGATGCTTTAATTTATACTAGTAACGACGCTATTGCTATTGCCAATGCAGTAAGAAATGCATTTCTTAAAAGAAGCATTATTAAAAAGAAAATAAAAGATAGAAAAATAGAGATAGAGAAGAGATGGAGAGAAGTATTCTCTATGATTTTAAATTCTATGGAGAAAAAATGAGCTGGGATAAGTTAAAAAAAATTACATTCATAAGATTTAATATCTTAAAAGATTACTTGACAGTTTCTTCAAGTTTACTCATCTCCCGTATATTAGGAGGATTAATAACAATCTTAATTGCAAGAGCGTTAGGCAATATTGGATTTGCTTCATTCTCAGCTGGTTTCTTTATAATGACAATACTTGGCAATTGTACTGCTGGCATAGATAAGACATTTGTTTTTCAATTTGTAAGCCTTAAGGGGAGACAGAAAGAATCTATTTTATCACTCTATACCTTATTAAAGCTTTATATATGGTTGTTGATAATGGTTGTTACAATTTTAATATTGTTTTTTTTCAGAAATTCTTTTAACTTTGATGTTAGATTCGCAATATTTGGAGCAATCTTTTCAGTCTCTTTTTGGATTCTTAATTATATCTCATCTATATACCAAGCATTACAGAAATTCAAGTTATATGGTAAAACGCAGATAATATATTATCTTGCTGTTTTTTTAATGGTTATGACTCTTTTCCTTCTAAAGTTCAATAATAGTTACTTATATTTATCTGTTTATTTTGTGGGCGCGCTTGTTCTGGCAATTCTTTTGTTGCCTTTTAAAAATCTAAAAATTATTTCTTCCCAGAAGGGACTGGCAGAATTACTGCAAAAAGCAAAGTGGCTTATTTTCTCAGAAATCGCTTGGTTAATATTTGTAAGATTAGATTATTTTACAGTATCACGGTTTATATGTCCGGTTGATTTAGGCAATTATGCCCTTGCCCTGAGAATGATAAATGTCATTACGATTTTTGTGAGTTCTCTAAGTCTGTATATACTACCAAAAGCTGCTGAAATAGATTCATTAAAGAAATTGAGGAAATTCTGGAAGGTTAGTTTAGGCATTGGTATTTCATTAATTGGATTTAATATAATATTATTTTTACTTGCTAAACCGATCGTACTTATTTTCTTTGGAAGAGAATATCTTCCTGCAGTCAAGTTTTTCAGATTAATGATATTGGCATACTTGCCTACAATCTTTTTTCCACCATTCAAATACCTTATTTTAAGATTCAGTAAAAAAATACATTATTTCATTTTCAACGGTATATTATTAACAACCTATTTAATATTTCTGAGGATGTTCGAATTGAAGTTTGGATCTAATGGCCCAATATTCATAAAAGGTTTAAGTTTTCTGGCGACCCTATTATTTGGCGTAATATTGTATTTAACAAATAAGAGAAGAAATTTAAAGTAGGCTTTGAAGGAGCTTATAATTTTTATCTAATCTGTTTAAATATTCATTGCGATTAATGAATATTGAGTGTTGTAGCTTTTCAAAATTATCAAAAATCTCTTCGGTTAGATTAAGAAAGGATTTAGTACTAAAGTTATCGATAGTAAGGGTAAAATCATTCATATTTATATAATTCATAAAATCGATTATCTTCTTTGAGTAAGAGATTGCAATCATTGGGGTTAATGATGAAAACGAGAAAATTAAAGAGTGCAATCGCATACCTATTGTTAAAACGGTTTGTGCGTATATCGATTTTAACTGATCGAACGTAGGCACTTTTTGCAAAATGAAAATATTTTGCTTATGATTCATTTTTGAGGCTACATAATTCATTATGTCTTTATCATTGTCAAAAGGAACTGTACGGAATGGAAGAAATAGAATTTTTGCGTTAAATTTTTCAACTATAATATCAAGAGAATAAGCAAGAACAGAAAGAAAGTTGTTAAATGATTTCTCATTGGTTTGGAAATATCCTTTCTCAAACCAATTTCGAAGACTGACTACGATAAGAGGATGATCTATATCGAAGTTTCGCTTGCCCTTCATGTTCGACAATAATAAGACCGCGGGATCACCAGTGACATATATTTGTTTTTGGACTCCCAATTTTTTTAATCTTTCTTTAGAATATGGATCTCTTACAGTCAAAATATCAAATTGATTAAGAATTCTTTTTAATATGTCTCTTGATTCATTAAATATTATATTTTCAACGCCTGCTGAGTATAGCATAGTTTTATATTTATTTTTTAAAGCTATCATTGGTATTTCCATAAAATTTTTAAGTGCGGTAGGTGTATTTTCGTAATCTTTCAGTATCCCACCTCCTCCCAAAATTAGGATAGAAGAAAAACTCCTACTGTTTAAAAAGAATTGTGCCTTCTTGAATATATAAGGATGAACTGAAGTTTTTTTGTAATCCTTATAGATGAGATCGGGCTTTTTGCTAAGGATTATTGTTTGATATTCTGATAGCGTTTCTAATTGGTTCAAAATGCATTTTAGGATTGCTTCATCTCCGAGATTCCCGGCTCCGTAGACACCATAAATAAATATTTTCTTAGCCTTTTTAAATGGAGAGGTTAGTGGATAAAATAATTTAAGACTATTTGTTGATTTCAAGAGCCTTAATTTTGTCATAAAATTCATTATAGTTAGAGTTAATATTTTGTCAAGATCCCGCTATGCCCCCTAAAAATCAATTAAGGCACGAATTTTTATCACAAAATCTATTGAAAAACCTTGGAAATACTGTATTTTTTGCACATGGACAGAGGGAGAAAAAAATTCACCCACCGGGTGAAGGTGGGTGAAAGAAAAAACAAAAAAACAAAGGAGTTGATATGAGTATAAAAGATAATCTGGACAAATTCAA
>QNBN01000106.1 GCA_003645695.1 Spirochaetota bacterium
ACGAGAACCCACCAGAATGAATCCCAGAGATTCCTATACTCTTCCGGGTTCGACCTCCTCTCAAAAAGATAAACCACCACAGATGTTACCAAGGTTAAACCAATGAAAATAACAAACACATAAAAAATATTTGATCTGAATACTTTATTGAAGCTCACGGACATACCAACAAAAAGCTCTAATAGCTTCTACTCAAAAGATATTAGCTAATAAATACATGAAAGTCAACATAGTAGGCCCCAAGGGAATCCTTATACAGTGGTACAGTAAAAAATATGCAAGAAATATAGTCCCAAAGAAAGCTTTTTCTTTAATTTCTCCGTATAAAACGAAAAAACAAGAGAACCCGGATCACTTCAGCCTTTTGCGCATCGTTCTTCAAATCATTTTATAAAATTCCTCATTCCCATCAATATCATCATCTCCTTAACCTCTACCCGCCGCTTTCGAAATAACAATGTAAACCCCATATAGAGAGCACACGAAAAAACCGTCGTATACACAAAAAAATCCCCCTCTCGAAATCAATACGAGACAATACTTAAAGTATCTGATACTAAACCCCGGGAACTAACCACTATCTGGATTTTTCCAGGATTGAAAGTAGACTGAATTATCCCAACGCACTTTCCATTGTATGCCCCTATATTATCAGAAACAAAGCTCTGGGTGGAAGCAGGGTTACCATTACAAACAGCTATTAGTTTACCAGGTCCTTTAACTCTGAAATAGACCCTATTATCAGCATTCGGAACCAAAACTCCGTTCTCATCAGCAATCCGTACTTCTATAAAAGCCACATCTCGGTAATCTGCTTTAATTTTATTCTTATCACTAAACACTAATAACTGAGCTGGTTTCCCGGCTGTCTTTAATTCATAGGAACAAACAACTTCCCCATTTTTCTTACCGATAGCTTTCAGTATCCCCTTTTTGTATGGAATAATCCATGTTAACTCAGGCTTGGATCCCTCAACCCTGTATTTTACGCCTTGGGATTTATTATTTAAAAATAGCTCGACCTCATCACAATTGGTATAACAGGTTATAGCTATATCCTCACCTTCTTCATAGTTCCAATGAGAACTTCGACTAAATCTTTCCATTATTTTTACTACATCCTCATTAGACAGGGAGTCTAATTTCCCTAAATCTAACACCGTACGGTCAGGCCTTTTATGTCTTTTTGTTACCAAAAACAGTGTTGGATCATCTGTCCATAAACATTTTCGAAAATAGAATCTGGGTTTTCTATGCAAACATAAGTCTAATAGCCCGGAGGGAAAACTTCTAAACGGAAAAATCCAGGCCTCCCCAAGATAGTCAGCTCCCGTCCACAAAAATTGGCTAGAAATATACACATTATTTTTCACTGCCAACCATGCTTCATAAGAGTGGCCATTTTCACTCCCTATTATAATTCTATCAGGATATTTTTTATGGTCCTCGCTATAATACTTCTCTTGGTAGTTATAGCCTACAACATCTAAAACTTCGGGAAGTCCAATTTTATTTGACATTGGAATGTTCGCTAAAGCCGCTGTTACGGGCCTTGTAGTATCAATCTCTTTTACAGCACTAACAAGCTTCTTAGCTATAGTTACAAGTTCATACGGGGAAGGCTTGCCCTTTTCAAATGAATATGGATCGTTGTGATAATCTATTTCGTTACCTATACTCCACAGTATTATAGATGGATGATTCCTATCTCTTAATATCATATCTTTAATGTCTTTAACTCCCCATTCTTCAAAATATTTATTATAACCATCAAGGGAAAAATATACGCCTTTCCCAGCATCTCCTTTCTCAAAACCAACATTTCGTCCTTTTATCCATTTCTTTTTACCTCTCGCCCATTCATCGAATGCTTCACACATAACAAGCATACCGTACTTATCACATAAATCCAACAATTCAGGTGACGGAGGATTATGGCTGGTTCTTATTGCATTGCATCCTGCCTCTTTTAGCAATTTTATCTTCTTTTCCAATACCTTTTCATTCAGCGCTGCTCCCAACGGTCCTAAATCATGATGAAGACACACGCCTTTTATCTTAATATTGTCCCCATTTAAGAAAAACCCACTATCTGCAGAAAAATAAAAATGCCTGATACCAATTTTACTTACTTCTTTATCGACTATCTTACCACCATTTAAAACCTTTGTTTCTAATGTATATAAATAAGGTTTATCTGGTGACCACAATTCTGGATGATCTACATTCATGGCTTGAACAAACTTATGTTCACTCTTGGGGGGGATATTATAAGACGACCTCACTTCGCTTTTGACCCTACCACTGGTGTCAATTACAGTATTAATAACAGTACATTTACTCGACTTTTCGGTCTCATTCTTTACAACTGTTTCAACATTTATCTTTGCTATATCCCTTGTAACATACGGTGTTGTTATAAATGTACCCCATATCGGGATGTAAATCTTCTCTTTAACTATTAACCACACGTGCCTATAAATACCAGAACCAGTATACCATCTTGAATCTGCATAATCACTATGATCCACCCTTACTGCTATTACATTTTCATTCTCCCCAAAATTTAAATATGGGGTTATATCGTAATAAAAGCTTATATAACCATATGGCCTAAAACCGATTTTTTTACCATTCAGCCAAACGGAACTGTTTTTATATATGCCATCGAATAAAATAAAAACCTTTTTATCTCTAAATTTTTCGGGCAGAGTAAAGTGCTTTCTATACCAGGCAATTCCACCAGGTAAATACCCGGTACAACTTGCCCACTTTTTACTAAAAGGCTCTCTAATGCTAAAATCATGCGGCAGGTTTATAATTTCCCATGAGGAATCATCATAATCTAAATTTCTTGCCTCTTTAATATCACCTTTCTTAAAAAGCCAATTGTAATCGAATAATTCTTTGTGAACAACTCTATCTCTAACTGAATCAGATAAATCACATCTGCAAATAATTAAAAGCAAAGATAGTAAAATAACTATCTTACTTTTTAAATCCTTCTCCCTCATAGTCAACTCCTTTCTTTTCTCACTTTAAAAATTTGCATCATAAACGGAGCTCCAGATAGAGCATTTCAAATATTCAGGAGATTTAATTAATAGTCATTGCAGAAATATCCAACAACCCCCATTTTTAGAAACCTCTTTACGATAATGTAATGTGAATAGCATAATAAAAAGTAAGATTTTTAATATTTTCCTTTCATCACCAAAAAGAAGTGTATTCTGGCAAATACCGAGAAAACCTTCTCAGCGTAGAAGTAAAACAATAGAAAAACAATCTAGCCGGAATAGAAAACTCAATACATAATAAAAAACCCAAGCAAAGCGAAAGCGACCGCTTTGCTTGGGTTAAACGTTTTAGTACCCAGGATTCTGCCTCATGCCAGTTTTTGCAATTTCTTCAAACGGAATTGGCATATAATACAATTTATCATCCCAAAGCCTATCAGCAACTTTATAGACTCTAAAACATAATGTCCCACTTTCAGAAAGATTTCCATTTTCATCAAGCTTTTCCCACACTACTCCATAGCACGGCTCACTGAGCTCTTCTGGAGCTGTCATCCACCTGCGAAGATCAAAAAATCTATGCCCCTCAAACATCAATTCAATCTCTCTCTCGTGCCTAATAGCATCCAATAATTCTGGACCTGAAGAGCTTATCTCAGGCATACCAACTCGACGTCTAATCATATTAACATATTCCCTTGCTTCACCTTCTTCACCCAGGTGATATAATGCTTCCGCAAGATTTAAGTATATTTCTGCCAATCTAAAATGTATACGAGGCGTATTCCCTCTAGTTGAAGAAAAGTCAATCGATTCATCCATAAATTTTCTCATCCAATAACCCGTTCTCGACCAGTTCCATCCTGCCGGTCCATCTTTCGAGTCTTTCCCGCCTGGTAGAAAACCTTCCACTTTTCTTCCTCTAAACTCAGAACCATTATACAATATGTTCGCATAAAAACGCGGATCTCTATTAGCATACAATGAATCAGGGTCAACCCCTTTACCTGAATCAGGAAATTCAGGTATCGTACCATCAATTAATTCGTAGTCATTGACAATATTCTGAGTTGGGGTATTACATGCCCATCCACCATATCCATTCGGAGAGTTCAACAAATCAGGGCGATATTCAAAATAACCATATTCAGGGTGAAACGGCCGAGCTAAAAT
Source organism: Spirochaetota bacterium (assembly GCA_003645695.1). Taxonomy (GTDB): domain Bacteria; phylum Spirochaetota; class B62-G9; order B62-G9; family B62-G9; genus B62-G9. Next base: position 4,191 of record QNBN01000106.1, read on the forward strand.
TACTTCTTCATTATTGCTCAAGAATAACTCTTGGTATTCCTTCCAACTATTAACTGGGACAAGTGAGTACTTGTTCAAATTTATAACTTCCATCGCAGCATCAGCTGCATCTTGCCATTTGTTAGGTTTGTCATAGACAAAAAGAGAATCTGAAGTTACACTGGGATCATGAAGTTTACTGGCTGCATACAATAATACTCTTGACTTAAGTGCAAGGCATGCTCCTTTAGTGATTCTTCCAAAATCAGCATCGAGGGGAACTAAATTTACAGCATCATCTAAGTCCTCTAATATAAAATCTACACAGGCTTTAAATGAATTCCTTTTTCTTGTGAAATCATCGTCTAGATCAAAAGTCTCTTTGATAATCGGAACACCGCCATAGTAACTAATTAACCTAAAATACGCATATGCTCTTACAAACTTCATTTCTCCCTTTATAATATTTATCTCATCTGGACTTGCATTTTCTACCTGATCAATATTTTCCAAAACCATATTAGCGTTTCTAACATACCACCAATAATGTCTCCATAAATCCCAAAATATCCAGCCTGGATCTTCAGCACTGATATATCCCTGGTTTACGCATTCTACTATATCCCATTTATTGTAGGTTTCATCGCAAATTGTACCCAACATCATTATTCCTGCACCCCAATTGACATCCGATATACCAAACCCCTCAAGAACTCTATACTGATCAAGAGCAAAAAGTTTAGCCAAATTAATATCACTCCATACATCTTTATCTGTATACTCAGTACTGGGTTTCGTATCAAGAACTTTTTCCTCGCAACTAATGAAAATTATAAAAAATGCACTGACAATATACAAAAGCTTTTTAATCCTCATTCTTTTCCCTCCTTCACATTTATTTTCATAACATTTCATAGAACTATATCAAAGCCTGTAGTGATTTTCTTCAACTGAGGATAATACCTACCTTCAGCCTCATTTATCTCTGGGTCGAAATGTTTTATCTTACTTATTGTCAACAAGTTTGTACCTCTTATAAAGAATTTAATATTACTTAATCCCGGGAATTTTAAAGGTACGTCGTAAGTAATTTCTATATTTTTAAGCCTGACATAAGAAGCATCATATAGCCAGAAATCAGTATCCCATGCATTTATACCACGGTCTCTAACGTACGGAGCAGGATATTTGGAATCAGGATTATCTTCAGTCCATCTTTCAGTAAAAAGGTATTCAGGCCTATTCCCTAAATCAGTAAAATGAATCATCGTTTCAGCTTTACCCTGTCCTTGGATAAAAATACTGCATCCTAAACGTTTATATTTAAATCCAAGGTTCACTCCAAATTGAATTTCTGGCACAGGTGAAGTGTATTTTCTATACATATCATCTCCAGTAATGACACCATCTCCATTTAAATCAACAATTTTGACATCTCCTACTTTCGCATCAGCTGGATGTACGGAGGATTCTAATTCTTCCTGAGTGTTATATATTCCATCTGTTTTGTAAACTAGCCAGGAATCCATCGGATGGCCTTCTTTTTTCTGCCATTCGGGTATGTTTTCAGCTTCATCCATATACTCTATTTCATTATGATTGTAAGTAAAAGTCCCACCTACAAAATATTTTACTTCACCCCAATTATTTTCATGTTTCAAATTCAATTCAATTCCTGTATTGTTAACTCTTCCCAAGTTTTCATCTGGAAGACTTAATGCAGTATATTGAGGCACCGACTCACTTCTGGTTATTAGTATATTCTTTCTCTTTTCATAAAAATAATCCAGACTTATCGATAGCAATCTATCTTTTATATTAACATCAAATCCTATGTTAGTCATATTAGATTCTTCCCAGGTTATATTTGGATTTGCCACACCCGTATTCATTAAAGTATTAATTCTAACAGGAGGATCTCCTAAGACGATATAACTGTCTAAACTATATCGATTTAAATATTGATAACTTGGTACTCTGTCATTACCCATCTTACCCCATGAGGCGCGTAATTTTAAATTAGTCATCCAGTTTCTGAATCTGTGCATAAATGGTTCTTCAGAAATTACCCATGCAGCACCCACAGATGGGAATGTTCCAAACCTCTTGCCACGCGGGAAATTACTTGAGCCATCTCTTCTGATTGCAAAGTCAAACATGTATTTATTTTTAAATACGTAACTTAGGGCTCCAATATAACTTACCCTCCCTGATTCACTACTTTCACTTGTGTTGTCAATTTCTTCCTGACCACCAGTAAACAATTCAATTATTTTCTCACTTACCAAATCCCTTCTATATGCCCAAAAACTTCTCCAATCTTTCTTTTCTTGTTCATAAGCGATAAAACCATCAAAACCGTGGGGACCAAAAGTCCTCTTATAGTTCATGCGCAACTGATAGACTTCCGTGTCCCACACATCCGTAGACATTTCAAGCCTTCTTGACGCCATACCAGAGTAACCTACTTGAGGCTCATACTCGCCCGTTGTTGGATTATAATTGTAAACAGTCCAGATGTTATCAAACCCTTTCGAGTGAGAGATCCATGTATCATATGCACCATATCCATTTAATTCCAGTCCTTTTGTAATTCTACTTAAATCAAGTCTAAAAGATAACTTAGTATTCACCACCTTATTTACCACCTCGTCAAAACCAGCCTTATCAGAAGAGATTATAATCGGATTTTGACCGTTTTCCCCACCTACCCCTGGTAAACCATTAGGATAACGATCGACTTTGTAAGGTTCTGCTCGTTGTACCAACTGAAAAAGATCATACGTGGAAACAGGCGGACGATGGATTTTCTCCAATCTGCCATATAGATCAGCACCAATATATAAATAATTAGTAATTTTAGCGTCCACATTTGATCTTATTTGATACTGTCTATGGTTTAAGTCATTACTTTTAAGTAATCCATACTGGTTAAGCAAATCCCCGCTAAGATAATACATAACATTATTGCTTCCACCTGAATAAGATATGTTGTAATGTTGCTCAGGCGCATAGTCTCTGAAAACAGCGTCATACCAATCAGTACTGGGATGGGTTAGCGGTGAGGACCCGTCTTTAAATTTCTGAATGTCTTCTTCGGTAAAGGTAGGTGCAATTCCATACCGAGCATCACCTTCATTAAGATATAGAGCATATTGATAGGAGTTCATCATTTTAGGTACTCGTGTAAAGGAGGATCTGGTGTATTCGGAAGTAAACCTTAATTGTGATTTCCCAGGCACCTTAGCTCTTTTGGTTGTTATAACTATGACACCGTTTGAAGCTCTCGCACCATAAATAGACGCTGATGCATCCTTAAGAATATTTATGCTTTCAATATCTTCAGGTGAAAGATGAGAGAAGTCTCTACCAGGAACTCCATCAACAACAATTAATGGAGCGTTGTCTCCCAAAGTTGATTTTCCTCTTATATATATTTCTGCAGATTCACTTCCAGGTTCTCCTCCTCTATCAGTTATGATCGTTCCCGATACTTTACCTTGCAAAGATTTCGTCAAATCTCTTTGAGAGGTCATTTCAAGTTCATCACCACCCAATGAAACTACAGAACCCGTAACCTCTCCTTTCTTCCTGACTCTATAACCAGTAACAACAACTTCCTCTGCTTTAATAACTCCTAATTTCATAGTTATGTGCAAAACAATCGTTTCTCCAGGAGTTACCAAAATTGCCTTACTGTATGTTTCATATCCTATAAAGGATGCCTCAAGTGTGTAATTTCCTGCAGGCACTCGACTGATGGTAAAATATCCATTATTATCAGTTGCAGTACCGAATTCCGTACCTTTCAATATTACGTTAACACCAACCATTGGATCCCCGTTTTCATTGACAACATAACCTGCTACATTACCAGTATTTTGTGAATACAAACTCAAAGACGTAATTAAAAAAATTACAATAAAAAAACACAATCCTCGTTTCATATTACCCTCCTCCTATGCTTTTTAATAGAGTAACTTTCTTTACCCCACCATTGTTAAAAATTCCCTCAGTTTTTAATCAGTTTTTAAATCGATTTTACCCAACACAAAATTTTAGAAATAACTTTCCACCAATGATTGTAAATACTCTTTCTCTCGCATTAGCGCAAACGTTAGCATCAACACAAATATAAAATATAAAAACTTCCTATGCAATACCATTCTTATAGTGTAAACTCTATTAAGCTTGAAAAGATAGCTTTTATCTAAATTCCTCTTCGAAAACATCCATTCTCAGGGGAATACTTCCCCACCGCTTCAAATCAAACGCACAAACAAATACAATTAAAATTTTAAAATAGCCCATGCATTCCCCCTTAATAACTCGTAAACGTTTCCATAAAAGCTAACAAAGAAAAAATTAAAAGAAGCACCACATCTCGACTTCGAACCGACCCAGAAAATCTGCAAGCCATTAGGGAGATGTCACGTTGCAAGGAAAATTCCATAGACAAAATATGATATATTCTATCTATCACGAATTGAATTACAAGATAAGAAACGGAAAAACCAATAGAAGATCATGCGTAGCATTAAGTTAATCATGCATAAAACAGCTACCAAATAAACAAAAACTCCTTAACT
>QNBN01000107.1 GCA_003645695.1 Spirochaetota bacterium
TAGAAATGATAAAATAACTGTTTCAAAAATTGAAGAGATGTCCCCAACATCAATAGTAATTTCACCTGGTCCAGGTAGACCGGAAAACGCAGGAATCACTGTTGAAGTAATTAAATATTTCTGCGGTAAGATACCAATTCTTAGAATTTGCCTGGGGCATCAGGCTATTGGATACGCATTTGGCGGAAGAATCATCGGGGCAAAGAACATTATACATGGGAAAACAGATGATGTATCTATGGATGGAAAGGGTCTTTTTAGAAACATTCCTTCACCTGCTAAGTTCACACGGTATCATTCCCTCGTTATAGATCCCGATAATTTGCCTGATCAATTCGAGATATCAGCAACTTCGTCGGATGGCGAGATAATGGGAATACGACATAAAAAATATCTATTGGAAGGCATTCAATTCCATCCTGAATCCATAGCTTCAGAGTTTGGGAAAAAATTGCTCTATAACTTTTTTCATTACAAAAGAGATCCCTTTGATTTTAAAAAGGTTTTAAACAAATTAATTAATCGTCATAACATCATGATGGATGAAGCAGAGTACTTTATGGAAGAACTAACAGGTGGTCAGCTTACCAATGCACAGATAGCAGCAATACTCACTGGTTTCAATTCAAAGGGAATCACTCCAGAAGAGCTTGCGGGACTCGCATCAGTTCTGGATAGAAACAAGACAAAAATAGGTAGCATAAAGGGGCTTGTTGATACCTGCGGAACCGGCGGGGATGGCAAAGGGAGTTTTAATATTTCATCCTTAGCAGCTATAGTTGCTTCCTCATGTGGGGCAAGAGTTGCTAAACATGGAAACAGAAGTATAAGTTCAAAATCAGGAAGCGCTGATTTTTATAGAGCTCTGGGAATTCCTGTGGAGATTAACCCCAAATCCGCTGAAAAACTTCTTAAAAAAACAGGTTTCACCTTTTTATTCGCACCAATTTATCATAAATCTATGAAATACGCGGCTCAAGTTAGAAGAGAACTTGGAATAAAAACCGTCATGAATATACTGGGACCTTTAGTAAACCCCGCAGATGCAGATTATCAGACAATAGGAGTTTATGATGAGAGTCTTCTAGAAACTGTTGCCGAGGCAGCAATTCTACTGGGTAAAAGCCACGTGCTTACATTTCACAGTGAAGATGGACTCGATGAAATATCAGTTTGTGCTCCGACAAATATTGTTGAAATCTATGCCAATGGGGAAAAGAAGAAATATAAAATTCAGCCAGAGGATTTTGGTATAGGATCATTTAGCCCTGATAAGATTAAAGGTGGGACAGCAAATGAGAATGCTAAAATTGCATTAGCGGTACTCAAATCAGATACATCAGAGTTTAGTGCAATAAGAGATGCAGTAACCTTAAATGCCGGGGCTGCTTTATACGTATCTAAAACAGCAAATACATTTAATGAAGGTGTAAATATGGCCAGAGATGCAATAGAAAGTGGAAAGGCTTTTAGAAAGCTTGAAGAAATTATCGAATACGGAAAAAGTATATTAGAGGGGAATTAAAATGTCAATTCTCATGAAAATCATTGAAGATAAAAGAAAAGATTTAAAACATATGGGATATTCACATGGAGTTGAAATACCTGAAAAACGGAGGGTTCCAATTGTTTCAGTAAAGCAAAATCCACTAATAATATGTGAAATTAAAAGAACATCCCCATCAAAAGGTACTATCAAGGCCGATATTGATCCAGTCAAACAGGCTGAGAAGTATATTAAGAAAGGGGCAAGGGCTGTGTCAGTTCTCACAGAGAAGAGATACTTCTCAGGTTCTCTCAGAGATCTGATGCTTATAAAGAATAGGTTTCCCAATATTCCCGTTCTCAGAAAGGATTTTATACTGAAGGCAGAAGAGGTGGATATCTCCTACAGAGCTGGTGCTGATGCAATACTTTTAATCGCTTCGATACTTTCATTAAAGGAACTGTACAAAATCTACAGGAGAGCCAGGAGATACAAGATGGATGTCCTATTTGAGGTTCATTCAGAAGAAGATATAAAAAAAGCTTATGATATTAAACCGGAGATTATTGGTATCAACAGTCGGAACCTGGAGGATTTTTCGATCGATCTATTTAACCCATTAAAGTTAAAAAAACTTATCAACTGGAAGGCAACAACAATATTCGAATCGGGGATTAAAGGGTGCGAGGATGCTCTCTTTGCCCTATCCTCAGGCTTTCATGGATTGCTTATAGGAGAGGCTGTAGTAAAGAACCCTGCTCTTATCGAAGATATAGTTTCAATATATAAAAGGCCCATTTCAAACTTTTGGGAGAGGCTTTTTAAAAAAGATGAACGGCCATTGGTAAAAATATGCGGTATTACAAGGACCAAGGATGTACATTATCTTGAAAAGAAAGGAGTCGATGCAATGGGATTTATTTTTGCCCCTTCACCAAGAATGACTAATTCCAATTTTCTAAAAAACATAGGCGAGATAAATGCCGTTAAGGTTGCGGTCATTACACCTGATTCTCTTAGTGATAAAAATCTCAAGAAAGAAACAGAAATAATTATAGAAGAAAATCTTGTCGATGCCGTACAGCTCCACGGATTTCCTCCCTCATTTAGATTAAGCAATAAGCTTTTAATGCCCTACTATAATGCATTGCGGGTAAAAGGATTGAATGATATAAAAAACATAGCACTTTACAACTCTCAACGGGTTTTAATCGATGCATTTGATACTCATAGTGCAGGTGGAACAGGTAAATCCATACCAGATGAAATTATATATGAATCCAGCAAGATAACCCCATTATGGGTTGCAGGAGGAATCGGGGTAAATAATATTAAAACAATTATTAAAAGGTTTAAACCCGAGCTTGTTGATGCTTCCAGCTCACTTGAAAAATCGCCGGGTATTAAGGATCACAGTAAGCTTGATAATTTCTTTGAGGAGATCAAAAATGCAAAAGCAACACATTAGTTATTATAATGATTATTTCGGAATATTTGGTGGAAAATACGTTGCCGAAACCCTACGCCCTCCTCTTGAGGAGCTCGAGAAAGAGTGGAAAAATGCAATGAAAGATAGATCTTTTATCAACGAGCTCAATTCAACCCTATCCGATTATGCAGGTAGGCCTACTCCACTTTTATATGCAGAAAACTCATCAAAATATCTCGGTGGAGCACAGATATACATAAAACTCGAAGGACTTGCCAATACGGGTGCTCACAAAATAAACAACGCTATAGGCCAGGCACTGCTTGCGAAACGTATGGGAAAACGTAGAATCATTGCAGAAACAGGAGCAGGCCAGCATGGAGTTGCCACAGCTGCTGCATGTGCAAAGCTGGGGCTTGAATGTCGTGTGTATATGGGAGAAGTAGACATAAGGCGCCAAAGGCCGAATGTATTCTGGATGGAACTCTATGGAACCGAGGTGGTTCCTGTATCCTCCGGTTCTGCAACTTTGAAAGACGCAATAAACGAAGCATTAAGAGACTGGTCTAAAAACTATTCTACAACCCATTACCTTATAGGTTCAGCCCTTGGACCATCACCGTACCCTGATATGGTTCGAGAGTTTCAATCTGTAATAGGAAGGGAGTTAATAAATCAAATTAAAGATTTAAATATCGATGTTGAAGCCCTGATTGCATGTGTTGGTGGAGGTTCAAACGCCATTGGATTCTTCTATCCCTGGATTATGCAGCCAGATTCAAACCATCAAAAAAAGGACAATAGTAATAAATATCCCCGCTTAATAGGGGTTGAAGCAGGGGGCAAAAGCCTGAAACCAGGTGATCATGCATCCAGAATGGTTGGTAATGGTAAGCCCGGAATTGTGCATGGATACAAGTCTCTATTTTTACTCGATGAAAACGGACAGGTTGGAAAAACCCACTCAATTTCAGCAGGGCTGGATTATCCGGGGATTGGACCTCAGCTCGCATATCTCGGAAAAATAGGGCGTATCGAATTTACTATATCAAAAGATGAGGAGGCACTAAATGCAGTAAAGTTTTTTGCACGCCATGAAGGTATAATATTTGCTCTTGAATCAGCCCATGCAGGGGCCGAAGCTATAAAACTTGCTCCAAAGCTTCCCAGGGACAAAGCAATCATCGTTAATATGTCTGGAAGAGGCGATAAGGATATTTTCATTCTTGCTCATCATCTTGACAGAAAAAAATGGAAGAGTTTTTTGAAAGAGGAGGTCGAAAACTTATGAATAATAAGAAAAAAGACAAAAGACCCAGAATCATGACGCACATGGTAGCCTACTATCCAGACAGAGAGGAATCAAAAAAAATTGCAGAATCTCTGTTGGAAAATGGGGCTCACATTTTAGAGGTACAATTCCCTTTCAGCGACCCCACAGCTGATGGTAAATATATAGAAATGGCATGTACGGCAGCTATTAAAGAGGGTTTCACTATCAAAAAAGGTTTTGAGATTATTAAAGAAATATCTAAAAGCTATAGAAACGATATTTTCATCATGAGTTATGCCAACCTTGCCTTTTTCCATGGCATTGATAGATGGGTCAAGGACGCTAAAGAATCCGGGGTAACAGGTTTAATAATACCAGACCTTCCATTCGATTACGATGAAGGTCTCTATGAAATGGGAAAGAGTGTTGGTATCAATATAATTCCTGTTATAACCCCTGATATTTCAAATAAAAGGCTTGAGATAATTATGGAAATCGCTCCAAGATATATCTATACGACCCTCAGAAGAGGAATAACAGGATCTATTACAGATATTGATATCGAAACCATCAAATTTTTGGAAAAATTAAATAGCAACTCGAAAACAAGGATACTTGCAGGCTTTGGAATTTATTCCAGATCCCAGATTGAAACTGTGTCTGATTTAGTATATGCAGTGGTTGTGGGCTCTGCTTTTATAAAGGCCATTAACAAATGCACAGGAAAACCTCCTCACATTGCTGTTGCAGAAAAATTAAAGGAATTGATTGGAAAATAAAAATGCCTGATTCAGAATTCAATGCTTTTTTGAGTTTAAGAAAATTGTTATTATTTGTATACAAATCCATTCTAAAAGGTAGCATACAGTTGTTTTGAGCTTTGATTATTCATCAAAAATATAAGAATTTTTAATTCTATATATACTAAGCTGTGAAGTATTTGGCAGAAGGGATAAAACCCTGTTTTTAGAGTAATCTTAAATATAAACATACAAAAAAGGAGGGATAAAAATGAACTTTAACTTTAACTATTTTATGCCAACTAGGATACTCTTTGGACATGGTAAATTAAATGAACTGGAAACCACCGAATATATACCAGGCAAAAAAGCACTGATAGTTATTGGTGCTACCGGTGCAATGAGAAAGCACGGATACCTTGAGAGGGTAACCAGAATACTTGATAGAAGAGAGATAAAATACGTCATCTACGATAAGATTATGCCAAATCCCCTATCAGAACATGTTGATGAAGGAGCAGAAATCGCGAAATCAGAAAACTGCGATTTTGTTATAGGACTTGGGGGCGGAAGCACTATTGATTCTTCAAAAAGCATCGCCGTTATGGCAAAAAACCCAGGTAAGTACTGGGATTATATAATTGGTGGTTCAGGAGGAGGGAAACCAGTTATAAACGGGGCTTTACCTATTTTAGCGATTACTACAACAGCTGGAACAGGAACGGAAGCTGATCCCTGGACGGTCATCACAAAGAGCGGCTCCCGTGAAAAGATAGGATGGGGAAACGATGATACTTTTCCAAAACTATCGATAGTGGATCCGGAGCTAATGATATCAGTACCTCCAAAAACTACTGCATTCACAGGAATGGATGCCTTTTTCCATTCGGTAGAATCCTATCTGGCCATTGTAAATCAGCCTACCAGTGATCTATTATCATTACAGGCTATTAATCTAATCAGTCATAATCTATCAATCGCTGTTAAAGATGGTAATAATCTTGATGCCAGAACAAAGCTGGCCTGGGCTAATACTGCAGCCGGCATCTGTGAATCTCTATCTTCCTGTATTTCACATCATTCATTAGAGCATGCTATTAGTGCATTTTATCCTAATGTCCCCCATGGGGCTGGTCTTACAATGCTTTCAGTAGCATACTTCAGCTTTATTGCCGAAAGGCATCCTGAAAGATTTTCAGATCTCGCAAAGGCAATGGGGGAAGATGTTGACCATCTTCCTGATAAGGAAAAAGCCTTTGCTTTCATAAATGCATTGAAAAAACTTATAAAAGAAATTGGACTCGAAGACGAAAAGCTATCAGATTACGGGGTTAAAGAAGCGGATATACCAGAAATGGCAAAAAATGCCTTTGATACTATGGGTGGATTGTTTGATGTTACTCCTATAAAAATGACAGTTGAAGATGTTATAGAGATATACAAAAAGGCTTACAGATAAACAATAAAGTGGCATGCACTTTATTCTCTATAATATACAAAAGACAAAAGATCGTCTTCAGTTTCCCCGATTCGCGATTCATCAAAATCATTTTTAATCTTGGATACCAGAGTATAGGCTTCCCTCAGGTAGTAGCGATGAAGGTTCTCAATTTCACTATCGGATAACCTGTATGTATTACCTGTATTATTGCTAATTTTAAATGCTTCTTCAACACCAAAATCTATCTTCGCATCTTTTGAATCCACATGATTCCAGGCTCCTGTAAATATATTAAATCTGTAAATCTTAAGAAAATACTTAGCGTATTCAGAGAGAAACTCTATACTCTTCAAAATGAAGTCCACCTCTTCATCTGTCATAAGATAATGAAGACTTATTCTTGCCCAACCAGGCTTCAGCCCTTCCAATCCCTTTTTTACTTTTTCCCGATACTTTTTTGATTTTTCATCATCAATATTCAAAAGACGGTGACCATAGGGACCTGCACATGAACACCCTGCCCTTGCCTGTATTCCAAAAAGGTCATTTAATAGCTTTACAATAAACTTTGGATGCAGATACCTGTTATTATTTTTTATATTAAAAGATATTATTGGGATTCTATTATCAGGATTCAAATTACCCAGAATTTCAATATTTGGGATTTCTTTTAAAAAATTGATTGCCTTTCGGCATAATTCCTTTTCTCTTTTTTCTATTCTTTCTGGACCAAGTTTATCCCTTAACTCAATAGCAAGAGAGGCTCTTAGAAGCGGTAAAATGCCGGGCGTTCCAGGTTTTTCTCTTAGTTCAATGTCATTTACATAAACCCGATCATTGTATCCAACATAAGCTACCGTGCCACCCCCGCTGCATGTAGGGGGCAGATCCTTCCTGTAGAGTTTTTCATGAATCAAAAGAATGCCGCAGCTTCCGGGTCCACCAATAAACTTGTGCGGTGAGAAAAACAGAGCATCAAAGTACGCTTTATTATTCCTATGTATATCTATTTTTGTGTAGGGTGCTGACGCAGAAAAATCAAAAAAGGCATATGCATTGTTATCATGCAATATTTCGGCTATCTTATAAACATCCGTTTTAATTCCTGTTACATTTGAACACGCAGAAAATGATCCTATCCTGGTTCTGTTCTTATACTCAGGTCTCGCAATTTTTCTTCTTAAGTCTTTCAAATCTATAAAACCATCCTTATTTATATCAATTTCAATGACCTCAGCAAAACCCTCCCTCCATGTTAATTCATTCGAATGATGCTCGTATGGAGAAACAAAAACCACAGGCCTTTTTGAACAAATGTAATCCATTAAATCATAACATTTATTATTCTTTTCTTTCAAATACTCCGCGGTATATTCTTGTAATTTTTCTTTTAAAACCGGTGGAATATAAACACCAAGTATCTTCTGTAAGCGATGTATAGCACCTGTGCTTCCATACCCCTCATGTATAATTTTGTAATCAGAAGGGGCATTAAAAGCATTCTTTATTTTCCTTTCCGCTTCTTTAAGAAGTTCAGTTGTATGAGTACCGGTAATATCATCCTCAGTATGGGTGTTGCCATACAGCTCCATTAGCTTAGAAACATAATCTTCAATAAAGGTTATACCCCTCCCAGAAGCTGTATAATCGGCATAAGTTATCAAACGTTTTCCAAAAGGTGTATCAAAAAAACTATTTCTACCGATAATTTCTTTTCTTGTCTTTTCCCATATTCCATTACTATTCTTATTGTTTTCCATCATGAAATATATAATAACTTGATTTGATAGAACAAAGCAATGTAAAATTGGGAAGGATTTTTTGGGGCACCTATTTAAATCTTAATTATTTACACATTAACCAATTTACTGTATAATCATCACTATGATAAAAAATATTCTCCTGGCACTTATACCAGTTTTTATTGCTGTCGATGCAATTGGCCTTACACCAATCTTCATTTCATATACATTTGGACTTGCAAAGGAGGAAAAGAAAAAAATAATATTGCAGTCTATGGTTACTGCAGGGGCTCTCACAATTTCCTTCATTTTTATTGGAAAATGGATATTCAACATTCTTGGATTAAAAATTGGGGACTTCATGGTAGCTGGAGGAATACTACTATTCTGTATAGCTATTCTTGAAATTGTCGGTCCGGAAAAAAAGGATAAAATCTCACAAAAAGATATTGGTGTTGTACCACTTGGTACCCCATTAATTGCAGGACCAGCCGTATTAACCACCTCTTTAATAATAATCGAGGAATACGGATTAATCGCTACACTTTTATCTGTCGTAATGAATATTCTAATTACGGGAGGAATATTTTCTATTTCCAGTATTATACAAAAGATACTTGGAGA
>QNBN01000108.1 GCA_003645695.1 Spirochaetota bacterium
AAGAGTTTGGTCTTACTGATAAACTTTATTATACTAAGGGGATAAGAGTGATTGAACCAATAGGATATCTTGACTTTCTGGTTTTATTAGAACAAAGTAGTCTTGTCCTTACAGATTCCGGTGGGATTCAGGAAGAAGCATGTATATTAAAGATACCCTGTGTAACGCTTCGTGAAAATACAGAACGTCCAGAGACTGTGGCTGTAGGAGCTAATAGAATAGCTGGCACAAAGCCGGAGAAAGTGGTCAGTACAGTGAAGGAAATGATTAATGTTAAACCTGATTGGGATAACCCTTTTGGTGATGGAAGGGCAGCTAAAAGGATTATTGATGAGGTAGAAAGAGTTTTAAAAGGTGATAAAAGTGGTTTGCCATGCTGATACCAGGCGTTCCTGTAAAGATAAAAGGATTAAACAAGGGGGTTCAGCAGGAAATTTTGTCTTGTCCCTTTCCTTTCTTATCAGGTGCCCAAACTGTTTTAAGCTGTGGTCGGGAGGCTCTCTATTATGGTATTAAACTTCTAAAACACCTTCCTCAAAGAGCCCATGTGCCTGCGTATTGCTGTAAAAGTGTGCTTGCACCTTTTAAGAAATTGAGCATTGAAATAAATTTCTATGATGTAGGAAAACATCTTGAGCCAATTATTGATAAAAAGAGTATTAAAAAAGGAGACTTATTTTTACTAATCCACTATTTTGGTATACCTCAGGACATTCACTCAATTAAACAGTTATGCGAAAAGTTTAGTCTTATTCTTATTGAAGATTGTGCTCACACGTTACCTGATCCTCAATCGTCATGCCCAATGGGTTCTACAGGTGTTTTTTCTATTTATAGCTTGAGGAAACAGCTTCTTGTCCCAGATGGTGGAATTTTAGTTGTTAATGATAACAGCTTAAAAGAGCGGTTGAGTATAATTCCTAAACCAAAGTTGAAAAAAGTGCCATTAAAAAAATGGTTAATTATGAACTTTGATAAAATTGCTTTCTTTTTTGGATGGCCTAATACACTTAAAATAAAAGATGCCTTAAGAGATAAAATTTCCTCAACAGAAAATATTTTTTACTCAAGTTTATTAAACGAGAAAGTAGAGATTAGTTATCTAACTTTAAAAGTTTTAAGTAATGTAAATTTTAGTGAAATAGTAAAAATTCGTAAAAGGAATTATTACTGGTTAGTAGATAAATTAAAAGATATTGATCAATTAAAAATACCATTTCCAATCCTTCCTGATGCTGCAGTTCCCCAAGCTTTTCCTATTCTTGTTAAAAAGGCTAATTATATTTGTGCATTTATGAGAAAAAATGGAATTGGTGTAGATCAATGGCCAGGTGTAGAACTTCCAAAAGAAGTACTATCAAAATTCTCAGGTACTTTTGTATGGATAAATTCTTTGATCCTACTCCCGCTACATCAAGATTTAAAAGAATCTCATCTTAAAAAAATAGTAAAAATTTTGAAAAAAAGCTTAAAATTATGCTTAAAGTAAGATGTTGTAACTGTAAAAATAAAAATTACATCCCTGCATTTAGAGATATTGTTATTTGTAGTAAATGTGGTTTTGCATATGTACCATTAATATTTTCTGATGAAGAGATAAAGAAATATTGGCAAAAATCAAGATATTCTAATCATCAAAAAAGACTAACTTGGTATTGTAAAAGAATTTCTGTATTTAAACATATTAGCAAATTTATAGAAAACAGAAAGACTTTAGATATAGGCACAGGTATTGGAATGTTACCTGCTATATTAAGAAATAAAGGTGTAGAAGCTTATGGATTAGATTTGTCACTTGATGCTATAGAATTCGGAAGAAAATTTTTTAATTTAAATGATAATATCCTTTTTTGTAGCGATATAAAGAATATTGAAGAAATTTTTGATTGTATAACGATGGTAAATTCCGCTATATTTTTCGATTTTGATGAACTTTTATGTATTATCAATAGATTATTAAGTAAAGATGGAAGACTAATTATAAGAGATATAAACTACACATATGAAAAGTTAATTTCCTGCATTCGAAAAGATAAATTTACAGGAAAGCAGAGTTTTCCAGGGGGGTATCGCTGGATAATTAAATGTGATGCATTAAAAAAGGCTTTAAAAGAACGTGGTTTTACTAAAATTATTATTAAATCTTCTCCTATATTTGAAGATACTTTTGGAAAAAAAATATTTGGAAAAGTTTATTATTTATTATCTGAATTTTTGCGAATAATTACTCTATCGAAATTAATAATTACTCCTGCAGTGTTAGTTATAGCAGACAAATAATGAGTTAAATAATAAAATTCAAAAATTATAAAGAAAATGAAATATTTGAAACTAAAAAAAAATAGTAGACTTTTAGTTGTTGGTAGTGACCCTGTTTGGAAAAAAAATGATAAATATTTTACTTTATCACCTTTCAACACTTTTTTTTCTGCATTTCTTCAGTACTTTGATCATGTTAGTATGGCATTACCTTTTTTAGGTGACAAAATACAAATAAAAAATGGTATTGCTATGCCCGAAGATATAGAAATTGTTGAACTTCCAGGATTTAAAGGTGTTATTGACTTTATAAGAAAGTCAATTTGGATTTTGCCTAAGCTAATCCCTGTTCTTCATAAAGAGATAAAAAAATCAGATGCAGTAATGGTAATGCACGATGATTTTTTAGGCTTAATTACATTGTTACAAGCAAGAAAACAGAAAAAACCCCATCTTCTTTTTTTAGGAGGCAATCAGGTTGAAGTAGTGAGAAATAAATATACTGGCCTAAAAAGATGGGGAGCCATTTATTTGGCGCATTTATTTGAGAAAATCGATCAATACTGGATGGATCATGGTTTAACAGTTTTAGTAACCGGAAGAGAAATGATAGAACGTCTTTTAGCTCCCGAACGTTATATTTATCCTTACTTTACTTCATTGATCTCAGATGAGGATATTATTTACCGAAAGCCACGAGATATTTCTTCAAATTCTACAAATATACTATATGCAGGATTTTTGACAGAAAATAAAGGTGTTCACATTTTATTAGAAGCTTTTGCAAGATTTCGTGAAAAATATCACACACCTGATATTAAACTTCATCTCGCAGGAGATGGATATTTTCGTCCCAAATTAGAAGAGATTTGCCAACAACTTAAAATAACTGAAAATGTAATATTTTATGGTTTTATAGGTGACAAGGAAAAACTTAAGCAATTATTTCGTGAAGCAGATATGTTTGTTCTTCCTTCTAAGTCTGAGGGTATTCCTAAAGTATTATTGGAAGCCATGGCATATGGTGTTCCCATTCTAACGACAAATGTTGGAGGTATTCCAGATATAATTGAAGATGGAGTGAATGGACTTCTAATTCCCCCAGGTTCCCCTGGAGGTCTTGTAAAAGGAATGGCAAAAATATTATTCGATGCAAAATTGCGTCAAAAACTTATTGATGGTGGATATCATTTTATTAAAGAGCACACAAAAGAAAAACAAGCAAAGGAAATAATTGAATATCTTCATCGGGTTTATGGATGAAAAATGCTTAAGGTACAGATAATTGAAATAAATAATTCTCAAGAATGGGATGCATTATTTAGCGAATATTCAGATTGCACTTTATTTCACACTTGTTTCTGGTCTCAGGTTATTGAAAACACGTACCAAATTAAGGGATATCTTCTTGAGTTTTTACAAGATGGAGAGCAGATTGGGCTTATTCCTGTATGGCTGACCAAGAAGGCAGGGCTTACACTGGCCGGTTCTCCTCTTCGCCAAACAGCAACTCATTTCTGCGGACCTCTTTTGAAAAAAAGAATAAATATAGATTTAGCTTTAGAAAGCTTATATAAGTTTTTATCAGAAAACTTTGGGGTGAACTATCTTGATATTACTTTACCTAAACCAGCAAACCAGGCAAAGTTTCTAAAATGGAATGTCAAAATACCAAAAACTTTTATTTTGGATCTAAATAGATCTGAGCAGGAAATATGGAAATCCTTTGAAGGACGTATGCGCACAGCAGTTAGAAAAGCTGAGAAAAGCGGGGTAGAAATACAAGTTCTCCAAGTAAGCGATAGAGAGATTGATGTCTTTTATGGTATGCTTGAAAAGGTTTATAGACGGTATGAAATTAAGCCTCCTTTCCCAAAGTCTTTTTACAAAAATCTCCTTATTCCTCAATCTCCTTATGCATTTTTGTATGGAGCTCGATTTGAAGAACATTGGATTGCTATGGCCTTAATTTTGAAATACCGGGATTGGATGAATTATCATAGCGCAGCTTCGTTGAGAGAATATGGAAAGTTTGGAGCCAATAATTTACTCCAATGGAAAGTCATTCTTGATGGCTTGAAAGAAGGGATAAAAATGTATGATCTTGGTGCAGGAAGCGGGATAAGAGGTATCGAAAAGTTTAAAATGTCTATGCGGCCTTATAAGGCTTACTATCAGAATATGTGGCGGGCCAATTTAATTGGTAGTCTAGCAAGAACAATATACGAAAAGATACTACCATGGATGAGAAAGATAAAGTAAAATGCCCTCTTTGTTGTAGTCATAAGGCAGATCGTGAAGCTAAATACCTTGGTCCGTGGAGACAAGAAAACAAACTATTTCGGTGTAAAGATTGTGGAACTTGGTTTCTTGGACGGATACCTAAAAGCTATAAAATACATTTTCAGGCAGTTGGATATAATGAGCCAAGATATGAAAAAGACTACTATATTTCTAGATATGATTTTTACCGATATATTGCAGATAAATTTGTCGCCCGTTATAAGATATCTAATTGGGTGGAAATAGGATGTGGTTATGGTCATCTTATGGAGATCTTACGAGTATATGAGTACAATATAAAGGGTGTAGAAATTTCGGAAATGCTCTTAGCCCACTTAAAACAGAGGGGGTTTGAAGTTTATAAGAATATCAATGATGTAAATTTGGTTGCGGGGGGTAATACTTATTGATTCCCTTTATTACTTTGAAAAGCCTCTTGAGTTATTAGATAGTTATTTAATAAGGAATTGTCGTGTGTTGATTATAAGAACGATTCATCGAAATCCCCTGATAAATATATACACTCGGTTGTTTCCAGCTAAGACAGTTCCTAAAGAATTATTTGGAGATGCGCTCTTTTCTGCTTCTGTTCAGAGCTTGATAAAAGTTCTTCAAGCAAGAGGTTTCCATGTGGGTAGTGTCCACACAGAGCCAGCTACTTTAAAAACAAAAGGGGTCGCTTTGAGGAAAAAAGTGATTTATTATACTACTTCATTTCTGACAAGAATTTCAGGCCGTATGCTTGTTCCTGGCTTTATTGTTGAAGCAACAAGACAAGGAAGTACTTATTAAATCTGCAGGTTGTAAAGATAGATTTTAATGAAGCTGCTAATTTGGTACCGGCTACAAAGCAGAAGAGACGGAATCTGTGGGGAAGACTTATGGGCTGAAAGTTGTAGAAGATAATAAGCTTCCTTGGGATTAAGTAAACATGTTTATTATAAAATTAATATTTTGGGTTTCATTTACTATCCTTTTTTACACATGGATTGGTTACCCATTTATAATCTATTTGTTAACTAAGATTAAAAGAAAACCTAAAGTACCTACTACTCCTGATGAATTGCCTTTGGTTTCGATAATCATCGCTGCTTATAATGAAGAGAAAGTTATCGCCAGGAGGATTAAAAACTTGCTTGAGCAAGATTATCCAAAGGAGAAAATGGAAATTATTGTGGCCTCTGATGGTTCTACTGATAGAACAGTAGAAATTGCGAAAAAATATGAAGGTCAGGGGGTTAGAGTCCTGGATTTTAAGAAGAATAGAGGAAGAGCTGCGGTACATAATGATGCTGTAGATGTAGCAAAAGGTGAGATATTGCTTTTCACAGATGCAGAAACGATATTTGAAAAGAATTTTGTAAAAAATGGAGTTAAGTGGCTTGCCAACAATAGATATGGCTGTGGTGCAGGAGAGTTTGAGTTTTATTACAAAGATGACATTGGTAGATCAGAAAATATCTATTGGAAGATAGAGAAGAAAATGAGATATTGGGAGTTCTGGCTGGATATCCTTCCTTTTGCCTCTGGTGGATGTTTTTTCATAAGAAAAGAACTTTATGAAAAAATTCCTTATTATAGTGACATTGATAACTTGCTAACACTTTCCACAATAGCAAAAGGATACAAAATATTTTATGCAAAGGATGCAAAGGCTTATGATTTTGCTGTGCAAGGAGAGAAATCTTACTTCAAAAAGCGAGTAAGGACCACTTTGAGAAGCTTTGGAGATATGTTAAATTACATTCCAGTTCTTTTAAAAAAGAAAAAATGGGTAACCTTGTGGGTTTTGTTTTCTCACAGAATACTTCGCTGGTTAACCGGTTTTTTTATGGGAATATTGTTTATATTAAACTCAATAATTCTTATATCAGGGGAACTATTATATTGGGGGTTTTTCTTAACACAGATTATTTTTTACAGTTTTGCTATTGCAGGTAAATACCAAAAGCTTAAAATTGGAAGAATTTTTTATTCTTTTCTTTTAGCAAACTTAGCAAGTAGTATAGCAATTATAAATTTACTAATAGGCAAACGTATTTTTTCATATAAAAGCTAATAGATAATCTATGGAGAACCTGTTATTCAAGTAATTTTGTTCATTAATTTTTTTAACAAACGAAGTAAATAAGGCTTTAGGACAACAATGAAGGATAGTAATATATTTACAAAAATCATTGATAGAGAAAATTGTCGGGTATATCTAAAGACTTCCGGGCTATTCTATGATACTTCGTGGATACAAGGGTTAGAGGGAGGACTTGGGTATAAAAGCTTTGGGCTTATCACAAAAATTGGAAGTGAGCCGGTGTGTCTGAGTATATTTTTATGGACAAAAAAAGGAGGGATACTAAAGCTTGCTGGTGCGCCACTTCCTGGATGTTTTACCCCGTATATGGATCCCGTTTGGCTAAAAGATATAGATGACCATGTAAAAATAAAGATTATTTATGAACAGGATAGATTTTTGCTAAAAAACGGCTTTTCATACATAGAGCGAAGGTCTAGAAATGACTGTTTGGTAGAAAAGATGGAAAACAATAGCAAATACGAGATATCATTTCCAGAAACTTTCATTTTAAAAATTGAGCCTGACATTGAAATCATGTGGAAAAAGATGCAAGGAAGAAGTAGAAATATGGTAAGAAAGGCAGAAAAGTATGGTGTAAGAGTAGTTCAGAGTAGTGGCTCTATATCTGAAATAGAGCGATTCTATAATATGCTTAAGATAGTATTTGCAAAGTCAAATTCATCACCTCCTCATCCTTTATCCTTATATAAAAGCATTGTAAGACATCTTATGCCAGAAAACAGGCTTTTAATTCTTTCTGCTGTGCTTAACGAAAAAATTATAGCAATGGGAATTTTTGTTCATGACAGTAAAGAAATGCACTTTTTAAGCGGTGCTTCCTTGCCTGAAGCATATAAAACAGGGGCTAATAATCTAATTCAATGGTATGCAATAAAATTTGCTGTAGAAAATAGATTAAAAATATATGACCTTGGTGGAAAAGGTATCCCATCAATAGATAAATTTAAAGCAAGTTTTGGAGGGGAAGTACATAGGTATGGGAGAGTAGTTTTAAGAACAAAGACCGCCTTTATTGCTGAAAGACTATATAGGAAGTTTATCTTGTTTAGAGATAAATTAAAGACCAAAATAAAAGCATGACAAAATTTATTTCTTTTTTATTTCACAAGCTTACAGAAGATGAGCCTTCCGAACTAATGGAGGTATCTAAAAGTCTTTTTGAAAGATGCCTCTTTAGTATAAAAGAAGCATCAATTCCTGTGATGTGCTTAGGTGATTTGGTTAAACTTTCATATACTAATTCCTATAAGAGGGTTATTTCAATTACATTTGATGATGGATGGGATAGTGATTATAAGATGGCATTTCCTGTGCTTAAAGAATATGAATTTAGAGCAACATTTTTTATAATCACAGATTGGATAAACAAAAAAGGATATGTTCAAGAAGGGTGGCTAAAAGAGATGTCTCAGTCTGGCATGGAAATAGGTTCACACACTTCATCTCATAGATACCTTACCCGTCTTTCAGAAGATGAAGTATATAAGGAATTTTATGATTCCAAATGTAGACTTGAGGATATGCTTGGCAGAGAAGTTACTGCTGTTTCTATACCTGGTGGGGAATATAATGGTAAAATAATAAAATTAGCCTATAAAGCAGGTTATAAAATCATTGCTACTTCAAAGCCAGGAATAAATTTGCCTGGTTCAACCTTAATCAATCGTATTTCTATTCATAGTAGAACTTCATTAACAGACTTAAAAAAGATAATATCTTTTTCACCGTTTTTTATTTTTCAATTAAAAAGTTTTTATCTTGCGCGCGCACTAATAAAAAAGACATTCGGGATTGATGGCTATTTAAGACTTCGTAATTGGTTTATGAAAATCTAACCTATTTTATGGAATTTAATGAAATTAAAAAATGAAATTTTTAGTTTTAAATTCCAACTTGCGGATTACCTGAATATAAGCATCGAAAACATTTTCCTTTTCTGGAAAGGTCGTGTGGCCTTATATGCTATTTTAAAGGCCGTTGGTATAAAAGAAGGATATGAAGTTATTTTGCCTGCCTTTACTTGTGTGGTAGCAGTAAATCCCATCATCTATCTTGGGGCA
>QNBN01000109.1 GCA_003645695.1 Spirochaetota bacterium
ACAACAAGAAAACAGCGCAAGGGTGAAATAAATGGAATAGATTATTTATTTATTTCAAGAGAGGAGTTTGAAGAAAAAATAAGAAAGGGAGATTTTCTTGAATGGGCAGAGGTTCATGGTGAGCTATATGGCACTGAAAAAAGCCAGGTGGAAAAATGTATTAAAGACGGTTATATATGTCTTCTTGATATTGATGTTCAGGGAGCTATGCAGGTAATGAAAAAGTTTTGTAAGGATGATTTAGTAACCATATTTATTGAGCCTCCTAGTATTGAAGAACTTGCGAGAAGGTTACATAGTAGGGGCACGGAAACTGAAGAGTCTATTAAGATTAGATTAAACAATGCCTTAAATGAGCTTGAATATAAAAACCAATTTAAGTATATTGTAACTAATGATAATCTGGAAAGAGCTGTAAGGGAAATATCGAAAATAATTGATTTAGAAAAAAGTAGGAGAGAGTAAATATGGTTCCAGTTTATGAAATAGTGGATTTTACGGGGAATAGATATCTATTGGCCAAAGCTGTTATGATTAGGGCAAGACAGATCAACTTCATGGGTGATGAGGATTTAGAGAAGTTTAACGGTAAGATTGCGTCTCTGGCATTAAAACAGGTTTTATACAGTGAGATTAAATATTATATACCTGAGGGTGAAACTAAATCGCGGGAAGAAAAATCTGGAAAAATTACATAGTTTAAGTTTATAAACTATGTAAGATAGTCAAATAGGGCATGATAGGCAGTTTTAACAAAAGTTTACCTAATTAATTACCCCATAATTTGACCAGAATATTACCCAGGCTATAGAATATATATTTACAAGTTTCAAGGATAAGGTCTAGTTTTCTATCGTTTTAAGTCTAGTTAACATACTTTTGTATTTTAGTCCTTTAAATCCTCTATTTTTACCTATTTTTATCTTCTGAGTTTCTTTTCAATTGAATCTCATTATAATTGATAGTGTACTTGCCTATTAATTTTTTCAAGATTTACAATTATATTTAATTTGATGGTATATTAGATATGCGGAGATAAATCCTTGAAGAATGAGAAGCTAATATTTATCATGGGGCCAACGGCAACTGGCAAGACTGATATTGCGGTTAATTTAGCCTATGGAATTGGAGAGATTATTTCAGTTGATTCTATGCAGGTTTATAGACTTTTAAACTGTGGTACAGCAAAACCAACAAAAGAGCAAATGAGAAAGGTAAAACATTACCTGGTTGATACAGTAGATCCAGATTATAGATTTAGTGCAGGTGATTTTAAACGAATGGCTCTTGATGCCATAGATAAAATATTAGGTAAGGGAAAAATTCCTTTTCTTGTTGGTGGTACTGGACTTTACTTCAGAGCAATCGAAAGTGGTTTAATTGATGCACCGCCTGCTGATGTGAAGTACCGAGAACAACTGTATGAGGAGGAAAAGAAAGAAAAAGGGATTTTGCATAAGAAACTTATGAAGATTGATATAGAATCAGCACAAAAAATTCATCAAAATGACCTTGTACGTATTGTAAGAGCTCTTGAAGTACATCATCTTACAGGTGTTCCATTTTCAAAGTGGATCAAAATAAGCTCTCCTAAAAGATTTACTATTTTAAAGATTGGAATAACAATGGATCGATCCCTTCTTTACAGTCGAATAGAAAGAAGATGTTATAGAATGCTTGAATGCGGACTTGGGAAAGAGGTTGTTAATCTTTTAAATATGGGTTATGATGAAAGATACCCTTCAATGAAAGGGTTAGGCTACAGCCATTTTATAAACTATTTAAAGGGATGCAACAGTTATAATGAAACTGTAAGGCAATTTATAAGGGATACGAAAAGATTTGCAAAGAGACAGTTTATATGGTTTAAGTCTGATCATGATATTAAGTGGTACAACCCGGATGAAATTGAAGCAATTAGATCAGAAATCTATAATTTTATAAACAATTCTACAAAATAAAGGGGGATAAAAATGGTTAACATAGTTGTAATGGCTGGAGGAAAAGGAGAGAGATTCTGGCCTAAAAGTTTAAGATCAATGCCCAAACAGTTTCATAAAATTGTAAGTGATAAAACTATGATTCAGGAAACGTTCTACCGTATATACCCGGAAATAGATAAGAAAAACATATATTTTATCGCCAATAAAAATCTATCGAAATTAATTAAATCTCAGATACCTGAAGTTTCAGATAATAATATGATTATTGAACCCTTTGGGAAAAACACAGCGGCAGCAATTGGGCTTGCCGCTACTTATATAAAAAGGAATGATCCGAATGGAGTTATGGTGATTCTTACTGCAGATCATGTAGTTAAACCGAAGGATGAGTTTCTAAAAGCAATAGATGTAGCATCTAAAGTAGCAGAAAAGGGTTATCTGGTAACCTTCGGGATTACTCCAGATAGACCAGCTACGGAATATGGATATATTGAAGTGGATAATAAATTGGACGATAAATATGACCTTGATGTTTACAAAGTAAGGATGTTTCGTGAAAAACCAGATCTTGAAACTGCAAAGGGCTTTTTAGAAAAAGGGAAATTTTTCTGGAACTCCGGAATGTTTGCCTTCAAAGTATCAACCATTCTCAATGAAATAGAACGTCACATACCTAAACTTTATACAGGATTATCAAAAATTGATAAATCAATAGGAACCAGAAATGAGGAAGATATAAAATCAACGGAGTTTGAGAAGTTTGATGATGTTTCAATTGATTATGCCGTAATGGAAAAGGCTGAGTCAATAGCATGTGTGATCCCAGGGTATGAATGGGATGATGTGGGCTCCTGGAATGGACTTTATAGACATAAGAAGAGGGATGAAAATGGAAATGTTGTTGAGGGAAATACAGTAGTTGTTGATTCCAGGGACACAATCGTTCTTGGAGATACCAATTCTATGGTGGCCGCTGTGGGTCTGGATGGAATTATTGTTATAAAGAATGAAGATAGGATTCTTGTTTGCGCTAAGGATAAGGATCAACTAGTAAAAAAAGCGATTAAATTGATGGAGGGTAACCCTGATTTTAGAAAATATCTTTAGTTGCAATTTTTAATGAATATATTCTTAGAAGATATTTTTTCAATTTTATCAATGTTATGTTGATAAAATATTAACCATTTTATATATTATGAAAAAAATGAGCGAGGGTAGTGGTATGAGTGACAAAAATGGAGATTTAGGTCCATCCACTTTTACTTCACTGGTATTGAGTTTAAGTTCAACTACATGGGTAGCTCTGGGTAAGATAGCTGATCCAGTTACCGGTAAGATAAATATGGATCTTAAGGGGGCTAAATTCTCTATTGATACCCTGATCATGCTTCGTGATAAAACAAAGGGGAATCTTACTGCTGATGAACAGAAACTTCTAAATGGTGTAATAGCAGATCTTCAGGCAAACTATGCTGAGACTGTTTTTTCAGCCAAGCAGGAAGAGAAAAAAGCTGAAAGTGGCAAAAACACCCAAGAAGACGCAGGAAAAGATGCCAAAGAAAAAAAGGAGTCACGCGATAAAGATGGGACAAAATCCAAGAAAAATGTAGAGAAGAAAAACAAAGATGTTAATAAAGAAAAGCAAGAGGAAAAATCGAAGGAAAAAGTAGATGAAAATGTAGAGAATAAAAATGAAAAATAGAAATCCAAGGTTAATTAGGGAGTTATAAACGAGCTTAAACTATAAATTGAAGTTCTTAAAAATAAAAAATCCAACGAGGAGGAGTCGTGCCTTCAGGGAAAAAAAGAAAAAGACAAAAAATAGCCACTCACAAGAGAAAAAAGAGACTTAGAAAAAATCGACATAAGAAAAAGTGAGGATGTTAGTTGAGTAGAATCATTCCTTTTGGTGAAAAAACCTATGTCATGGGTATCCTTAATATTACCTCTGATTCATTTTACTCTGGAAGTAGAGTAAACGGGATTGATCTGGCGGTTGAAAGGGGATTAAAATTCATTGAGGAAGGAGCACAAATTATTGATATAGGGGGAGAATCTACAAGGCCTGGTTCTGCTTCCGTTTCGGCTGAAGAGGAATTACAGAAGGTTATTCCCGTATTAAAAAGGCTCAGGAAGCTTACCAATATACCTATATCGATTGATACCTACAAGCCGGAGGTTGTTGAAGTTGCTCTTTACGAGGGGGCAGATATAATAAATGATATAACTGGACTTAGATATTCAGACAGAATTGCGGAATTGGTATCTAAATTTGATGCATATCTGATATTAATGCATATAAGAGGCATGCCTGCAAATATGCAAGAGAGAGCGAATTATACAAATGTTGTAGAGGAGATCTCCTCTGAACTTGATATTTCTATTAATAGAGCAATTAATAGAGGGGTTAATAAGAATAGAATTATAATTGATCCCGGCATAGGTTTTGCGAAAAGATCCTTTCATAATCTTCTAATATTGAAAAATCTCAAACGATTTAAAGAAAAAGGGTACCCCCTTCTAGTAGGGTTATCAAGAAAATCCTTCATAGGTGTCTATACTGGTCTTCCCACGGAAGATAGATTAATCCCCACGGTAGCTGCAAATGCTATATCTATTTTTAATGGCGCCGATATTATTAGAGTACACGATGTAAAAGAAGCATATTTTACGGTAAAAATATCTGATGCTATTGCAAGATTATAGGGGTAGTATTTTACCTTTTTAAAAAAAATCTAAATATTGAAAAGCCTATGGATATTCTTTTTAAAATACCATGGATTAGAAGGTTTTTACTGCCGGCGGCTGATATATTTATTATAGCATTTGTAATATACCGGATATATTTGATGATATCCGGTACAAGAGCGGTGCAGGTTGTAAAGGGTCTGGCTCTTATCATAATTGCTGCCTGGCTATCCCAATTTTTACATCTTGAAGCGGTTAGCTGGCTTTTAAAGCAGCTAATTCAGGTATCAGTTATAGCGATTATAATACTATTTCAGCCAGAATTAAGAAGGATTTTGACAAAATTGGGTCAGAATAAACTGCTTAGTTTTATTTTGAGGGAAAAAATAGATATAATTGATATTGTGGCTTCGACAGTTGAGGAGCTGTCAAACAATAAGATCGGGGCAATTATTGCGATTGAATCCAAAGTAGGACTGAAGAATTTTATAGAAACTGGTGTTAAAATAGATTCTATAATCAGCAAGGAGATACTTTTATCGATATTCAAGAAGGAATCTCCCCTTCATGATGGAGCTGTTATCATAAGGGGAAGCAGGATAGTGTCCGCAAGATGTATATTGCCGTTAACTGAAAGACATGAGCTACTTGAAGGTTATGGTACAAGGCATCATGCCGCACTTGGTCTTTCGGAAGAAACTGATGCATTCGTAATTGTTGTATCAGAAGAAACCGGTAAAATATCAATTGCATATAACAGTAAGATGGAAATGGGGGTCTCGATAAAGAAATTAAAGGATAGGCTCAAACAATTTTATGAGTAGAGAGTTAAGTGTTATATGATAAAATCCAAACTGTTAAAGCGTCTTTTTTATAATTGGTATATTAAACTTATCTCTGTAGTATTGGCCTTTATTTTGTGGAAGTATGTTGATTTCCTAAATGAAAAGGAGCGCTATTTAAATATTGCACTTATTGTTAAAAATCTTCCTGAAGGATACATAATTGTAAGTAAGCATCCAAAATATATTAAGATTGTTATCAAGGGAAGGGATGAGTATATTTCAGTTCTAGATTCCTCTGATTTTAAAGCATATCTGGATCTTAATTATCTAAAACCATTAAACTCCGAGCTATTATCACAGGAGTCTGTTGAAATACCTGTTAAAATTGAGAAAATAAATGTTCCAAGAAATGTTGTGATTAAAGATATAAATCCGTCCTATGCTACTGTAAAAATTGAAAAACTGGAAGAAAAAACCGTAAAAATTGAACCTGTAGTAGTTGGAAAACCAAAAAAAGGATATCTCGTTGAAGATATTGTAATAAATCCGTCATCGGTAAAAATAGTTGGACCTACATCTGAAATAAAATTAATTAAAGAGATATATACAAGAGAAATCGATATTAACAACATTAGTTTAACGGCGAGTTTTGATGTTCCATTAATAATTAAACAGTTTAAAAATGTAAAAATCGTTGGTAATAATTATGTAAATGTTATAATTAAAATAGTTGAAAAGTATGATCTTCTAGATCTCAGCAGTATTGAGATTAAATGTTTAAACCTTAAACCTGGGTTGGTTCTTATTCCGGAAAAGGCTATAGTAAATGTAAAGGTCAGAGTATCGGTGAGGTTGAGCAAAGCGATCTCTAAAAATGATATAATTGCTTATGTCGACTGTAAAAGTATTGGAGGAGTTGGAAAGTTTGAGCTTCCAATTATAGTTAAAGCAATAAATGAGAATATTGAAATTGTTGGATATACCCCCGAAAAGATTGAATTCGAGGTTAAAAAGGCTAGTAAATAGAAAAAAGAGGATCTGATGCCAGAAGGAGAAAAAAGAATCTCATACTATCAAAAAAATCCAACAACATGTCCCGTTTGCGGTTCATCATTTTACAAAGAAGAAATGCTTACAGGTGGTGGGAGGTTAATAGCTAAAAGTATAACTGACGAGTTGAGAAGAATTTATGTGCCAAGTAAAAAGGTGAGCGAAATTTACCCTTTAATATACCCTGTTACTGTTTGTCCTGAATGCCTGTATGGTACATACCATGAGGATTTTAATCTTATAGTAAAGTCCTATATTGACATTGCATATTCACAAAGGGTAAAGAGAAAGCATGATATAGGACTTATTTTCCCTGTTATCGATTTTAAAAAACCAAGGAATCTGATGTCTGGTGCTGCAAGTTATATACTGGCTATAAGCTCTTATTCCTTTATGGACACTGAGGTTGCTCCTACTTTTAAAAAGGGTCTTTCATCTTTAAGAGCTGCATGGGTTTTTGATGATCTCGATAAAAAGTATCCGGGGCAAAATTACGATAAGATAAAAATGCTATTTTATAAAAAAGCTGCCAAGTATTATGAGCTAACAGTTCAATATGCCCAAACAGGTGAGGAAAGGATTGACAATGTTAAAAACTATGGACCTGATTTAGATAAAAACTATGGTTTTGAGGGAGTTTTATATATTTCATCTCTATTACTGTTCAAATATGGTATTAATAAAAATGATCCTGATATTAAAAATAAATTGACTAATGCAAAAAGGATTATAAGTAAGGTGTTCGGATCTGGAAAGTCATCAAAGAGCAAGCCATCTTTGATTCTTGATCTTTCAAAAGATCTATACGAAAAGATTAATGAGAGACTTGAGGAGTTGAATGCTTAATGAGAAATGTTGTATTAACTATTGCCTACGATGGGACAAACTACTCTGGTTGGCAGATTCAAAAAAATGCTATTACTATTCAGGGAGTAATTCAGAAGATCCTTGAAAACATTGTGCAACACAATATAAGAATGAGGGTGGCTGGAAGAACGGATACAGGAGTACATGCTGTGGGGCAGGTTGCTTCATTTAAAACAACTGCCAGTATGTCTCCAGGGAATATTAAAGAAGCTTTAAACTCTATGTTACCTCCCGATATAAGGGTGTTGGATGTAAATGATGGAGATGAAAAATTTCATCCAAGGTACAGTGCTATAAAACGATGGTACAGGTACATTATTTATAATACCGATGTCCCATCACCTTTTTTCAGAAACTATTCATTCTGGATCAGGAGAGAGATTGATATAGAGTTAATGAATGGCTATTGTGAGAAGATCTTGGGTGAACATGATTTTACCAGTTTTGCAATGATTGAAAATGGTAGTTCACCCATACGAAAGGTCTTCAATTGTGAAATAGAGAAAAGAGGGGATTTTATATTGCTTGATATAGTTGCTAACTCCTTTTTAAGAAGGATGGTAAGATCTATTGTTGGAACCTTTCTTGATTTAGAAAGGAATAAGAAGCCACCAGAAGAGATTGAAAGGATACTGTGTGCCAGAGAAAGAAGGCTTGCTGGCCGGACTGCATACCCTTGTGGATTGTACC
Source organism: Spirochaetota bacterium (assembly GCA_003645695.1). Taxonomy (GTDB): domain Bacteria; phylum Spirochaetota; class B62-G9; order B62-G9; family B62-G9; genus B62-G9. The sequence goes on from QNBN01000109.1 coordinate 8,024, forward strand.
TGATGAAGGTATTTTATTAGTACTATTAAAATTATTAAAATAAAGAAGTACGGTGAAGGATAAATGTTGATAACAATCTTTATTATAATTTTTATTGGGACGAGTTTGATCCTGCTAATTATTGTTTTGAATGCATATGGCAAAAAGAAGCTGGAAAGGGCTCTTAACTATATGAAAAATGGAAAATATGAGGATGCCCTTATCATTTTAAAAGATCTATATTCCAAGAACCCCGGAACAAAATTATACAATTGGTATATTGCCCAGTGCTATGAAAATCTTGGAGACATTGAAATGGCAATAGTTGAATACCAGAAGGTTGCCCTTTCGACAGAACTTCCTCCTCCACTGAGTATAGTGAAGGTTCATGAAAAACTTGGACTGCTTAACGTAAAGTTGGGAAATCTTACGAAAGCAAAAAGCGAGTTCAGTACGGTTTTATCGATAAATCCGACAGATGCAATGGCACATTACTATTTAGGGGATATTTATTACAGGGAGAATGAGTATCAAAAAGCAATACAACATCTGGAGAAGGCAATACAGTACAATGATTCAATAGTGGATGCCTATCTGAAATTGGGAAAGTTAAACTACTTTTTAAATCACAATGAAAAG
>QNBN01000110.1 GCA_003645695.1 Spirochaetota bacterium
ATTACTTAAAAGGGGAATTGATATTAACTCCAGAAATGAGCTTGGAGAGACTCCCCTTATGCTTGCATCCGAGTACAATAATGACCCAGATGTTATAATAACTCTCATTAAAAATGGAGCAAATATAAACAAAAGAGATATATATGGTCTTAATGCTATTCTCAAAGCAGCTGCATATTCAAACATTCCTCAAATTATAGATACTTTAGTCAAAAATGGAGCTAACATTAATGATATTGATAGACATGGTACTACGGTTCTAATGTATGCGATCCTATACAATGATAATCCTGATATTATAAAAACAATAATAGGATTAGGGGCTAATATTAATAAAAAGGATTCCTTTGGCTACTCAGCTTTGATGTACGGAGCTGCTGCTAATTCTGATCCTGATATTATAGAGATACTCATTAAATCCGGAGCAAACATAAATGATAGGGACCAGAATGGGATAACTCCCCTATTTTTTTCTGCCGCTAATAATAAAAATCCTGATATTCTAGAACTCCTTATTAAATATGGAGCTAATGTAAACGCCACGGATAATTACGGAAGAACACCATTAATGGCAGCTACAAATAATATAAATCCGGAAATTTTACTTGTACTTCTTGAGGAGGGTGCTGATGTAACTATAATGGATAAAAATGGTCTTAATATTCTGGATTATATTGAAGCTAAACCGATGCTAAAGAATACACCTGTTTATTTAAAAATAAAGAAGATGCTATATACGCAGTAAAACTTTAATAATAGCCCTTTTCCTCCGATTTTATTTTTTTAACATCCAACAATTCGGGAGTGGTTTCAGGTCTAATAAGTTTTATGTCTCCCTTAATCAGATATGCTTTTCCATTTTCTATCTTATCATCTATTTTTCCTTTTTTAATCATTTTCTTAACTTCCTCGAGAGTTTCGCCAATACCATAAAGAACATGTTCACCATCATTCTTTACCAGTACAAGATACATACACAGTCTCCTCAATATCCATTTTGTAAGATTATCGGTTTCTTCCATATTTTAATAAATCTATATTAAAACAATACTACTCATCAAGATAATCTTTAAGTTTTCTACTTCTTGTCGGATGTTTAAGCCTTTTTAAAGCTTTAGCTTCTATTTGCCTTATTCTTTCCCGCGTTACATTAAAAACATACCCAACCTCCTCCAGGGTATGCGAATACCCATCATCAAGACCAAACCTCATTCTAAGCACCTTTTGCTCTTTCTCAGGAAGTGTACTTAAAACCTCGTTTATTAACTCCTGTAATAGGTTATAGGAAGTTTTATTAGCCGGGTTTCCGGAGTCTCTATCTTCGATAAAATCACCGAGCATAGTTTCTTCATCATCACCAATTGGAGTTTCAAGTGATATAGGATCTCTTGCAACACTTCTAATGCCTTTAACTCTGGCTACGCTCCATCCGAGTCTTTCTGCTATCTCTTCGGCTGTAGGCTCTCTCCCAAACTTCTGGATGAGCTGTCTTGATTCCCTTATTACTTTATTAATTTGTTCTATCATATGGACAGGAATTCTTATGGTTCTTGCCTGATCAGAGATTGATCTGGTTATGGCCTGCCTAATCCACCATGTCGCATAGGTGCTGAACTTGTATCCTTTTTTATACTCAAACTTTTCAACGGCTTTTATGAGACCAATATTGCCCTCCTGTACCAGATCAAAGAAATGAAGTCCTCTATTTGTATATTTTTTTGCAATGCTTACAACTAATCTTAAGTTTGATCTGATAAGCTTATTCTTTGCCCTATTGACTATCTGTCTTCCTTTTTCAATTTGAAAGTGTAATTTTTTAATATTTTCAATAGATTCTCCAGTTTCATCCTCTATAGATTTAAGTTTAAGTTCTATCTTTCTAATGCTAGTACACATCTTTTCAATTTCATCGGCATTGGGGAAAAATCTGTCCTTTATCTTTTCTATTTCCTTGTTTTTAATCCTTTTACTAATGGTCTTTATCTCTTCAATGCTTCTACCAGAGTTTACCTCAATGTCAACTAGCTCTTTTTCTAGCAGGATAATCTGTTTATAATAATCATCTATCTTCCTTGAAATCCTCTGGATTTCTTCCTTATTTATCTTTGCCCTCTTTAAAGCTTTAAAAACTTCTTTTTTTGCTTCATCTTTAGTTTCTATATTTTTTAACTCTAAATGTTTATCCTTAAGAGCTTTTTCAAGACTGTAAAACTTTCTCTTCAATTTTCGTTTATCCTCAGAGGTTGCACAATAGAACTCCTGATATTCCAGAAGGTTTTCAATATTTAGTTTGTTATTTCTTATCCATTCAACAGTTTTAAGAATTTCCTCTATAAAGATATGGGATTCAAAGAGTGCTTTTTCTATAATTCGTTGTCCTTTCTTTATTTCTTTTGCAAGTTTTACTTCCTCTTCCCCTGTTAAAAGTTTTTCACGACCTATTTCCTTTAAATATAGCCGAATGGGATCATCGATGTGAGAAAAAGATGTGGTGTTAATAACCTTGTTTTCATCGTCTTCATCCTTTTCTTCCAATTCAGAATCAGGCTCATCGTTAATTTCCTCAATTTCTTTTTCCTCGTTCTCGTTTTTCTCGATACTATCCACAATATTGATATTATACTTTGAAAGAAGAACGAAAATATCATCTATTTTGTCACTACTAACTATTGGTGAGGGAATAAGTTCATTAATTTGATCATATGTGATTGTATTATTCTGCTCACTTGCAAGTTTTAATAGAAGATTAACACCCGGGAGATTATTTATGTCAGACACATCGACACTCCTCTTTAAAAGTTTTATTTAAAAGTAATTATTTGAGAACTTAGTTTTTATTTAAAGCATTTTTAACCTCCTGAACACCAATTTGTATACCAGAGTAAATAAGAGTAACTGTTATCTAAAACCTTGATTTATCAAAATGAAAAATCTGTAATTAATTTAAGCAAATATTTAAAAAATATAGAGCTTTTAAATAAAATTGCTATCAAATCATTGATTTGCTGCTTCTTAATAGCTCTACTTTTTTTAATTCATTTCTATACATCTGTTTCTCGGTGAGATATCCTTCAACTGCCTCCTCATCATTTTCTAACTCTGCTTTTCGGATCATTTTGTTTAAATAATCTAGCTTTTCTTTAAGCAGTCTCTCTTTAAGATATGATATAAGGTCTATTATCTGCTCTTTGGGGTTCATAAACAGAGCATCATCCATTAGTTTTCCGCTGATAAAGCTTATAAATCCCTCATCATCAAAACGGTTGAATACGGCTGGAATATCAAGGCTTTTGTTTTGATAAAGCTCTGTCATGATATTCCATAATCTTTTTGTCCATTTTCCTATAAAATGATTGCTCTCAAGCCTGGTATAAGCAATATCAAAAAGATCCAAATTGTTCAAAAGTAATAGCAATAGGTATAGTTCTTTTTTAACTATGCTTTTTTTATGATCAATTTCACGAGGTGAAAAAACCTTATCCAGAGAACCCTTTACCATGGATTTTGAAAATTTATTCAATTCTTCCATTACAATTGACTTTTCAAGAGATAGATTCCTTGCTATCTCATTGATAAGCTCGTCTTTTATAATATTATCTGTAATGGATTTATAGTAAGAAGAGATATCCTCAATAATTGAGAGCTTTTCCTGCGCACTATAATTACTTTTATTTTTAGTATAGTATTTTACCAAAAATTGTACTCCAGTGAGAGATCCCTTTATTAACAATTTAAACTCCTCTATGCTATATCGAGAAAAAAAGTCTGCAGGATCAACTCCAGACGGAAAAATCCCGATAAAAGGGTCTATTCCGGATGCATGTAAAAGGTTTATTCCCCGTAATGCTGCCTTTTCACCCGCTTCATCAGGATCGAATAATAGGTAGATTTTTTTTGTATATCTTGTTATAAAATCGATATGTTCCTCTGTCAGTGCAGTACCAAGCGGAGCTACAACATTCATTATACCGGATTGATGCATGGTAATTACATCAAGATACCCTTCTACGATAAAAACATGCCCTTCTTTTCGAATATATTGTTCTGCATTGTAAAAGCCATAGAGTGATTTTCCCTTGTGAAAAAGATCATTGTCTGAAGTGTTTAAATACTTGGGTACATCATTTCTGTTTTCGATTGTTCTACCCCCGAATCCAATAATTCTTCCAATAGAATCTTGAATCGGGAATATTATTCTGTTTCTGAATCTATCATAATATCCTTCGGAGTTTTTCTTCCGAACAACAAGGCCAACTTTTTCGAGATCAGTAATTTCTACTGACTGCTTTTTCATAAATCTAATGAGATTATCCCACCCATCTGGTGCAAAACCCAAAATAAAACTCTTTATAGACTCAATAGAAATAGTTCTGTTTTTTAAATAATCCAATGCTTTCTTACCCTCATTTGTGAAAAGCAACTTTCTATAGAATCCTGCAGCCAATTTATTTATTCTATAGAGATTAGATCTCTTTGATAAATCTTTTTCCCCTTTTGTACCTTCATAAATAGGGATACCTGCTTTTCTTGCAAGAACCTTAACAGCATCTAAAAAAGAAAGACCTTTCAATTTCATAAGAAATGTAAATACATTTCCACCTATACCACATCCAAAGCAATGAAAAATTCCTTTTTCCTGGTTTACTACAAATGATGGGGTTTTTTCATTATGGAATGGACACAGTCCTTTATAATTTTTACCTGAAGGTTTAAGATCAACATACTCAGAGATAACTTCTACAATATTAATGTTATCCTTTATCTTATCTATCGTATCGTTTGATATAGGCAATTTCAAATTTCTGAGTTGTTATAATCTTAAAAAGCGTGAAATATACAAGAGTCAAATTATAATATAACCTAAATATGAGTCATAAAGTCAAGTAAAAAATTATATTTTTTTCATATCTTCAGTAAAAAATATCTTTATTCAATTGCTTTGAACTCCGATTTTATTATAGTTTCTGTACATTTTAATAGCTTTAAGATGTTCAGAGTAGGTTTTAGAAAAGTAGTGAGAGCCGTCGTGTTTTGAAACGAAATAAAGGTAACCAACATTAGCCGGGTGAATTGCTGCCCATAGCGATTTTGAACCTGGATTTGAAATAGGCCCCGGTGGCAATCCCTTGTGGAGATAGGTATTATATGGAGACTTTACCTTTAAGTCTCTGTAAAGAAGTCTCTCTTTTGCCTTTCCAAGCACATATTGAACAGTAGCACAGGATTGAAGTCTCTTACCCATCTTTAATCTATTGTAGAAAACGGCAGCAATAATAGACCTCTCATCATCCTTTTTTGCTTCTTTTTCCACTAGAGACGCAATTATAATAACCTTCTTAAGCTCATCTCTATTTAACGGTTTATTATTGGTTAATTTATTTAGTTCTTCAAAGAATCTTTTTATCATAATCTCTACTATTTGATTGGCATTTAAATCCTTGGAAATGATATATGTATCTGGAAACAAAAAACCCTCCGCTGAAGAAAAGGGTATGCCATACTTTTTCAATATTTCTTCATTTTTGGTTGCATTGATAAAATCAATTTTATTCACTATGCCCTTCGACTCAAGCATATTAGCTATTTGCATAACGGTAAAACCTTCCGGTACAGTTATCCTTACCGTAACGACTTCACCTTCCGAGAGCATCTTTAATATTTCAGATGCCTTTAACCCCTCTCTTATCAAATATTCTCCTGACTTTATACCCGTTGAAACTCTGCTAATCTTAGCAATAAAAACAAAAAATTTATAAGATTTTATTAGATTTTGATTTTTCAGTTTTCTTGCTACAATCTTTAAACTATCGCCTTTATTAACAATAAACTTAACTTTTTCCTTAATTAAAGGATGTTTTGGTGGACTGTCTAAGTAAAAGTAACCACCAAGTACAATTATTAGCACACTCATTAAAGCAACTAGACCGAAAAGAACATTTTTTAATCTTTTCATCTCCAATTTTCAACCTCAACAGTAGCCTAACAACATTGAATTATAGGTTTAACCAAGAAAAAATGAAGCAAAGACAGCAACTTCATTGCAAATAAATCTAATAATATCTGTCTCATTTTTCGTATAGTTTTCATCAATTTTCTCAGTAAGATTCAATACACCAATAACCCTGTCCAATTTGTATATGGGAAAAGATATAAAGGAGTTTGATTTATACCCTTCTCTTGGTTCAAAATCTTCCATTAAAGAAAGATTGTTCATCACGATAGGTTCCCCATCAAGAAAAACCCTCCCTGCAATACCCTCTCCCGGCTTGACTCTTATATCCCTGACTATCGATAATCTCTGCTTTTCCCAACCTAATGTTCTAAATATATACAGTTCGTCTTTTTTTTCATCATACAGAAGCACTGAACCTCTTTGAGATTTTGTAATCTTTGCAGCTGATATTAAAAGTCTATCAATTAGCTCCTTAAAATTATTACTTTCTCTAAAATAGTTTTGAAGACCAATGTAGAGATTACTTGGTTCTTCTATATAAACATTTTCAAAAAACTTTGTATCTATAATGTCTGTTTCGACTGATTTTTCTGTAATTTCTCTGTATCCATGGTTCGAAGATTCCTTTATTACGCTTTCGAAATTTAGAAATATAAGAAATATCATAAATCCTATAATTATAGTATCAATTATTAGTACTTCTTGGTTATTTATAAGATATGGAAGTATATTAAAGCTTGAAAGAATATAGAATAAAGATATAACAATTAATAGTAAAAATAGAATAATACCTATGTTTCTTTTAACTCTCATTGAAAGCTCCTGTTAAAATATGATAATGTTCCCCACAACAAAACAATTGATTTTTTCAATTTTTTGATCCTTATAACTTTTTATAAAGTAGACCATAATCGCTCTATTGATTTAAAACTAATTTTAATTCCCTAACGTTTAAACTATTTTCAAGAACGGCTTGGCCTCTTATTATGTTAACTGTGATTGGCCTGCAATATATTGGTTTTTTTCCAATAAAACCGATTTCCAATAGCAACCCTTTGGATGTATCCTCTGACCAGTTTTGATCAAATATTAAATTTCCAAGACTATATGCGATTATCCCGTTTTTATAAATTTCAACATCCTGAATTACATGAGGATGGGAGCCAAATACCACATTAGCTCCATAGTCAATAAGCTTCCGCATCCGTTTGATCTTTTGATCCTCAGGATGTTTCTTGTATTCAATACCAGTATGGTATGATACTATAACAACATCATAATTCTTGTTTAGACGATTTATAATTTTTTTTACCTCATTACTATAATTATAGATTTTTAAAGATTTTTTTCCATTCTTTACTTCAATAGGATAGATATCATCCATTGAAAAAAAGCAAATCTTAATATCTCCAATATTAAAAGTAGCTGGTTTTGAAGCTTCTCTTATTGTTTCTCCTATACCTGAGTATTTTATGCCTGCTTTTTTTAGATAGTTTTCGGTATCCAGGGCACCCGTAACTCCCCAATCAAATATATGATTATTTGCAATAGATAAAACATCGAATCCACACCACTTTAAAGATAGTGCAGTTGCAGGGTTTGCTCTGAAATAAATACCCTTATTGGGATAAAACTTTATTCCCCCATCTGTAAGTGGACATTCAAGATTCGCAAAAGCTATATCGTTTTTCTCTATTAGCTGTCTTATCTTTTCAAATGGATAATAAATACCATATCTATCCATATATTTCCCCACTGCCCTACCAAGCATAATATCACCACCGGCAATTATAGAAAATAGTCGGTTGATAGACTTATTAAAAGCATTGACAGTTATAAACTTCTTACACTGTCTATAGATTTTATGATTTACAGTTGAAAGAAATACCCTTACTGATCCAGGGTATATGCCTTTTTTTACATTATAAACAGATGGAAATATTCCATCTACCTTTAGTGGTTTCATGTGTAAATTCAGGTAATTATAAGGCAAAACAACTATCCTGGAGTTATCATCAAATATTTCATTTATTTTTTTCACATTTAATTTATCGGACCTGGTATAATTTGATAGCAATGTATTGTAATCAATATTGGTTTCAGTATTTTTAAATGATGAGGCAGCAACTATCGTATTCAAATATTCAAGGCTTTTAATTGAAAAAAGGTTGGATTTATATTTAGTTGAAGTAACAAAAATCGAGTTTTTTCCATTAGAAACTATGTAGCTGTCGATATTTTGTGCATCAAAATTCGAAAATATAATATTTTTGTAAATTTTTTCTTTTATAAAAGCATTGTATATATCTTTTTTCACTAGCTCTTTCTTATCAACATCTCTGTCTATATATATAACGATTGTGTTATTATCGTTTTTATTTGAATCAATCAGGAAGGATACCAATACAGTTCCTGCTAAAATCAAGATTATTATAAAAAATATCTTTTTCATTAAAGCTCAACCTTACATAAAAATTACGATAATCTAAAAATTCCTGCCAAAAAAGCTACTCTTTTGGGTATATTCTCAAAATATAAAAATCTCTTGAATTTTCATTTTTATTATTACTTCCCACCTTCGCAAAGTATATACCGCTGTCAAGGTTAATATCCCCTTCTTCTCC
>QNBN01000111.1 GCA_003645695.1 Spirochaetota bacterium
TAACCCGATGAGTGCACCTTTTTCAATGAAAATTTTTTAACATGAGGGGGTACCCCCTCATGTTAATTGTTGCACTTAATCCTTGAACCTATGAAGTTATTATTGAGGGGAGTATTATAAATGTTGTGTTTATAGAAAAAGATAATAGTAAAACAAATAAATAATATTAAATTGAAGTATCTTCAATGCAAGAAAATAACTTTAATAAAAATGATCTGGAGAACGAATTATCAAATAAACTAATGGATAAAAATAAAAACTTTACAATATCCAGGATATTGGAACATGGAATATGATCCACTTCTTCACAGTTTATACTTCCTAACATTCTTTCTCTGGATGTCATTATACAATCCTATTACTTCCAACTTTCAATGTAATTTTAAGAAATATTCCAGATTAGCTCTTCTGCATATTTAATCGAAAGCTTTAAAAGCCCATTATAAATATCATATATGTCATTATCTTTCCATTTCTCATCAAGAAAAAGAAGCGGGATCCCTACAACATCGGGTGAAAGTTCATTAATAATTTCATTATATCCTTTTATTATCTCCTCTGGTGTTTCATCATTATCAAAATTAAATTCTACTATTCCTTTACCTTTAAACTCTTTTTTCATAGCCATTAAATCAGATCTCGAATACCTATATGAGCAGTTCAATCCATTAATTTCAGGTTCATGATGGAGGTAAAGATGTAATGAGGGATGAGGACCACAATTATGAATACGCCCTCCACCAAAAAGTTTAAATATTCTGTTATTGTATGGCATACTAAACTTTTTAAAAATGTCTGGTCCAAAAGATGCACACATATCATCACTTACAAAACCCTTTTTTCCTTCTGGTGCCCATAAAGGATCAAAATCTACACATGTTAATCTATTAATATCCCCAACAGCATCTATAATCTCATAATAACATCCTATCTGAAGTTCAGTTACAAGGTTTAAAAAATAGTGATACTCATCTGGATAATCATAAAAAGAAGTATACATCAAATTAGTCTCTATTAAATCTTTAGCCGTATTTAAAGGTCCACCTAAATCTATGCCGGTTATATACACGAAACCAGGTAAATTCTTTGAAGTATAACTTAACCACTCTAAATTAAAAGGCATTAAACCACTTTTTTTAGGATCAGGCTTTTTTAACGAATAAACTTTGCTCATATCATCAATTAAATATCCTTTCACTCCTGGGGCCTGATTAGGATCATTTCCCCAGAATAAGTCAATCCCAAACATTGTTGCTATTGTCATATATCCCGGCCATACTCTGGCATAAGGGATATAATCATCAGGTAAAATTTTTGACAACCTAATAATATTCTTGAGATTAACTTCAAACTGGATTTTTCCATTTTTGCATTGTTCCTTTAAAGTGTACTTACTGAAATCATCAAGCCATATTCCAATAGGAATATGGTCAACCTTTTGATAATTCCACACTCTTCGAAACCTATCCTTCCTTTTCTCCACTTCAAATTTATTAAGAAAATCAAATTGCACCATAAAATAACCTCTATACTTAAACATAAAAATATAATTAATAATTAACTATTTTTCTTGACAACATTGTTAGTTAAGTTTACTATCGATTATACATATTAATAAATTTGTGTCAATATCTTTTTATAAATTATATTTTTACATTATCTACAATAAGTCAGAAGAAAGTAAAAGCTTTAAAGATGTTTATCTAATACATCTTCATAAGGACAAAAATCAGAAATGCTCGAAAAAAAATCACAGTCTGATATTAAAGTTAATAACTTAAATCTAGTTCTTAAAACCATCATAAAAAATGAGCCACTTTCAAGGGCAGATATCGTTAGGCTAACTAAAATATCAAAACCAACTGTTTCAAATCTTATTGATGAATTAATACAAAGAAACCTGATATCAGAAATTGGAATTGGGAAATCAAGTGGTGGAAGAAAACCAATTCTTTTAAAATTTAACAACACCAAAAACTTTTTTTTAGCATTTGAAATGGGGAGAGGTGGTTACAGAATTGCTGTTTCAGATCTAAAAGGCAAAATACTTCACAAATCTTCAAGTGAGTTTTCACCAAATATCACTCTTAAAGAAAAACTTGAAGAGATCAAAAAGAGCATAATTGAACTTCTCAAAAGAGCAAATATATCAACCAATCTAATTACAAAATCTATTTGCCTAACCCCTGGCATTTATGTTGAAAAGGATAAGGAATTAAAGCTGTTACCCTATAATGGTAAAAATGAACACTACGATATTAAGGAGTATTTTAAAAGTTTTCTGAAGCAGGATCTATATTTAGGACATGCAACTAAACTATCATTACTTGGGGAGAAAATTGCGGGTAAGGCAAGGGGTCATAAAAATGTCATATATATTGATTTTGCCTATGGCCTCGGAACATCCATCATGATAGATGGTAAATTGTACTATGGATCATTTAATTCAGCAGGAGAAATAGGATATTTTTATTCAAGCATTGAAGAATTCAGAAATAATGATATAAAACCATACGAGTTTGGAACACTTGAAAAACATATTTCCGGGAAATCTATAGCTGAAAAAGGCAAGGAATCTGCAATAAAAAAACCTGAATCAAAAATACTTTCCCTTACTGATGGGAACATTGATCGAATTACTGCAAAGACTGTCTTTCAAGCTGCCAAAATGGGTGATATATCGGCTATTCTTATCCTTAAGGAATCTTTTGATTACTTTAACATGGCTTTGAGCAATCTTATAAATCTACTTTCTCCTGAACTCATAATACTTGGAGGAGGATTTTCTAAATCCGGTGATTTTCTCCTAAACCTAATAAAAGGTGAAATCCACGATAAGGTCCTATTTACCCCTGAAATTGTGCTTTCAACTTTACAGGAGGATGCTTCAATTATCGGTGGAATTCATTATCTTATTGAAAAAACAGATTTTCTGAAGGAATTATAGCTATTTGATAGATGAGTCCATTCTAAAAAGGCCTTAAATTGTTATTTTTAATAATTTTCACATAATACATGATATATAATTGCTTATATTATAAAGAGTTATCAATTAGACCTTTTTTAAAAAATGATAAAAATAGTTTTTAGAACGAACTCATAGATAAATCTTAAACACTTTTATTTTTTTAAATTTGTATCTATATATATGGAGGTTAAAAATGGGAAATTCTCTGACCAATCTAGTTAATCTTGATAATAAAAAGAAGCAGGAGCTTGGAATAGAGTTTACAGCAGATGAAATATACGGGCAGGTGGATTTATGGGAAAAAAATTATAATATATTTATCAGCAAAAAGGAAGAGATCGAAAAATTCTTACACGACTTTTTGAAAGAGTACCCAAATAGTATTATTCTAACCGGAGCAGGTACATCGGAGTTTATTGGCTATTGTGTGGAAGGCCAAATTAGAAGCTCATTTAAAATACCAATCAATGTATTTTCCACCACTAAAATTGTTACATCTCCCGAACAAACAATAATTAAAGATCTAAACACCCTCTTGATTTCCTTTGCCCGATCAGGCAATAGTCCTGAGAGTATTGGAGCCGTTAAGATTGCGAATGAAATAACATCCAGAATAAGACATTTTGGAATAACCTGCAATGAAGAGGGGCTTTTGTATAAAGAACTTTCCAAAAACAGCAATAGCTTCGCCCTAGCTCTTAATCCCAAAACAAACGACAGAGGTCTTGCTATGACCGCTTCTTTTTCTAATATGGTATTAATGGGAATATTACTATCCAAGATTAATAATTTCGATTACATTAATGATATAAATGCTTTATTAAAATCAGGAAATAACATTCTTGGAATTGCTCCTAATATTATCAAAGATATTTCATCACTAAAATTTAATAGGGCGGTTTTTTTAGGCGATTCAGAAAATTTTGGAACAGCCATTGAATCCCATCTTAAGCTTCAGGAACTTACATCAGGTAAGGTAATGTGTGGTTATGATACTTTTCCGGGGTTAAGACATGGGCCTGAAGCAGTAATAGATGATAATACAATAGTTGTAGCTTACTTATCCCTCGATACATATACAAGAAAATATGAAAAAGACCTTTTAAAAGAACTAAAAGATAAACAAATTGGAAAATTGATACTTCTTGTTGCGGATAAAATAGAAGAAGATGAAAAACCACTTTGTAATTACTACATTGAGTTTGATCCAGATAATGCTATAGACATGAAACCTTATTATACACCACCTGTTTATATCATCGTAGGTCAATTACTTGGACTATTTAAATCTCTTAATTTAGGTCTAAAACCGGACAACCCAAGTGAAGATGGAGTAATCAATAGAGTCGTAAAAGGTGTAAAAGTCTATGATTATAATTTTTTCAAAGATAAAAAAATATTCAATATTATTGCCGAAAGATAATCCAGGAGCAATTATTAAATGAAACTTATAAATGATTACATACAATTTGAACTTGAAAACTTATCAAATCCTGAACCGAAAATAGCTATCGTTGGAGATCTAAACTACGATTATATATACATTTCTCCTCCACTTGAATCAGGAAAAGAGGTTTTAATCTCTGACTTTACTCGAAGTCTGGCTGGTGCAGCAGGTTATGTTGCCAGTGGACTTGCAAAATTAGGAGCAAAAGTACATCTCCTAACTCAGGTAGGAGATGATAAAGACGGAAAAGACCTATTAAAAGAAATATCTTCAGCTGGTGTTATAATAGACGGAATAAGAATAGCCAATGGCAGGAAAAGTGCTTTCACACTAATTTTTACAGATAAGACAGAAAATAGGCCACGTCAGGTTGCTACCTATCAAGGGACCCTAAAAGACCTATCAATAGACTATTTTAAATATGAAGAATTGTTGAATCAGTCAGACCTCGTTTACTCATGTAACTATTTCATCCTACCAAGATTAAGAGAAGAGATACCCTATCTCTTCAGATATGCAAAAAAAATCAATATCTTAACTGCATATGATGCTAATTCAGGGTATGGATGGGAAGATAGAAAGATGCTCGAAACACTTAAAAAGAGAATATATCCCCATACAGATCTTATATTTTTAAATGAATCGGAGGCATATCACCTTACTGGTATAAAAGACCCTATAAAATCTATAAAAATAATCAGTCCTAACTCGAATACAGTGGTAATAAAATTGGGTGAAAAAGGAGTTTTGGCCAGACACTTGAGCAAAATATATGAAGTAAATGTTTTCCCAATCCGGGATAAAGTTAAAGATACTGTGGGTGCAGGTGATTCATTTCAAGCTGCTTTTATTTACTTCTTCTTAAGAAGATTGCCAATAGAAATATGTACAATCCTGGCCGAAGCCAATGCTGCTTCTACTGTTCAGTACTATGGAGGGACAAAAGGTCAGCTTAACCTTGATGGAGTAAAGAATTTCATTAAAAGATACAAGATATATGATGAAGGAAATGGAAAAATAATGATAAAATAAATAACTAATGGATATAAACCTTTAAACTGCTTGGAGGAATCTTATATGAGCTATATGGGTATTGACATTGGACAAACAGGTACAAAAGCACTTGTATTTGATAATAAAGGAAACCAGATAGCCTATTTCTACAGGGAGTATGAAACCCTCTTTCCAAGAGAAGGGTGGGCTGAACTTGACTCAAAAAGGGTAATGGAATCATGCTTTGAAGTAATTAAAGAGGCAAATACAGCGTGTAAAAATAACCCTGTTAAAGCAGTTGCTATTTCCTCACAGGGTGAAGCATTTACACCTGTTGATAAAGATGGCAACATTCTATACAATGCTATGATTACCTCTGATATAAGATCCTCAACAGTTCTGAAAAAATGCACACAGGAACTCGGAAGCAGAAAGCTTTATGAAAAAACAGGCCATACTCCACATACAATGTTTTCCCTATTTAAACTTCTCTGGCTTAAGGAAAATGAGCCTGAAATCTTTAACAAAACGTGGAAATTCCTCTGTTTTGAAGATCTTTTGCAGTTTTCACTGGGGCTGAATCCACATATTTCATGGCCACTCGCTGCAAGAACAATGATATTTAATATAAAGCAACATAAATGGGACGAAGAAATCCTTAATTATGCAGGCATTTCTGAAGATAAACTGGCAGTTCCTGTGCCATCTGGTATTGTTGTTGGCAATATTAAAAGCAACATTGCAAAATCGCTGGGTTTTAAGGAAAAGGTTAACGTGGTTACCGCAGGACATGATCAACCAGTGGGGGCTCTTGGTGCAGGAGTAGTAGAGGAAGGTATTGCGATGTATGCTATTGGGACATCGGAAGCAGTTGTCCCTGTCTTTCCAACTCCTGTATTGAGTGATAAGTTGTATAGCAGTAATCTTTGTACCTATGATTATACAATAGAGGGACTTTACACAACAGTTGCATTTAGCCTAACCGGTGCTAGCATATTAAAATGGTTCAGGGATGAATTTGGATATGAGGAAGTTGAATTATCAAGAAAAACAGGTAAAAATCCTTACGAAATTATACTTGAGAAAATTCCGAAAGATCCCACGAGACTACTTGTTTTACCTTATTTCACTCCCTCCGGTACTCCATACTTTGATTCTGATGTATCTGGTGCAATTTTCGGTCTTAGGCTGAGCACAACAAGAGAGGAAATTTGCAGGGCCTTACTTGAAGGTGTTGCATATGAAATAAAACTTAATCTTGATATTCTAAATGAAACAGGTATAAAAATAAGGGGGCTCATAGCTATTGGTGGAGGTGCTAAAAGTGATATTTGGCTTCAGCTAAAGGCAGATGTACTGAATAAACAAATAACAAAGGTAAAGGTAACAGAAGCCGCTTCACTTGGTGCTGCTATGTTAGCCTTTGCTGCGGATCAGAAAAAAGATATCAAAACTATAATAAAAGAGTGGGTAAAGATAGATAAAACAATAAATCCTATAACTGAAAATGGCAATTTTTATAACGAACAATTTAAAAAATACAAAGGATTATACAAACTCTTAAAGGAGATTGACTTATAAACAATTGATGTTCAGCGCCAATTTAAAGGTTTAATTGTAGTAATATTGATATAATTTCCCTTTTAATAACGCCTACTTATTAGCTAATGGCAAAAAAAAGGGTGTCATTCAACAATTGTAATTTATATAACTTTAAAGAAGGAGGTACAATAATGATAAAACCTAAAGCAGCATTTGTAGTATATGGAATACACAAGGATGGGTTAAAAGACCCTATGGGTAAACCTTTTATTGATGATGAGCTTATAGAAAAATCTAAAGCAAAGTTGAGAGATAAGGGGATTGAACTGGTTGAACATGATATAGTAATAGCTACCAAGAAAGAGGCAAAAGAGGCATTTTCAAAGATAAAAAAGGATGATTCTATAGACTGTGTAATTCTTTTTTCCGGAACATGGGTATGGGCAGCTCACCTTATTGCTGCAGTAAGGGATTATTCTCTTACTGGCAGAGGAATTGTTATATGGACACATCCAGGTTCACAGGGTTGGAGACCTGTTGGTGGACTTGTTATGCACGGAGCACTGATGGAAGTTGGGATTCCTCACCGATTTGTTTATGGCGGAATAGACGAAGATGATCAAATTGATAAAATTGTAAGCTACTGCAAGGCAAGCCATCTTAAAAATTATTTAAATATGTCAACAATCGGGGCTTTTGGCGGGAGAGGTATGGGCCAAACAGTTGGAGTTGCAGATCCTTCACAATGGATGAGAGTTTTTGGTATTGACATTGACTCCAGAGATACTACAAAACTTGTTCGGACCGCCGAATCTGTAACAAGGGAAGAGATTGATTCCGTTTTGCCCAGAATAAAATCACTCTTCGGGAAATTACCAGACCTGAATGTTGTAAATGAGCGCTCTATAAGACTTTACCTGGCACTAAAAAAGCTGGTTCAGGAGGAGGGTTTTGATTTTTACACTATACAATCATTCCCTGGACTTGCAGATGATTATGTAGCCACATGCTTTGCACAATCAATGATGCTCGAAGATGGATATGGAACATCAACACTTGGAGATTTTAATACTGCTCTTACCACTCTACTACTTACAAAATTGAGTAAAGAACGTGTTTACTATGGAGACCTTCAGCACATTGATAGAAAGAACAAAGAGATAAAAATAATTGGCGATGGTGCATGTCCTCCTTCACTTGCTGGGAAACTTGGCCCTGCAGGTTTTGCAAAACATGGTATTCCTACAGAAGGAGAAGCTGGTGGACTTTCGGTAAAACTTATTTGCAAGGTTGGAGAAGGAGTAATTGCAAGGCTTGGTAGAGTAAATGGCGAATTTACAATGGTTATCGCAAATGTAAGTATATTTGAACCACCAGCTGACCAGCTTGAAGAAAGACTAAATGAATGTGGTGTTCCCTTCTGGCCGCACGGTTTCGTAAAGGTTCATGGAGATATAGAAACCCTGCTTCAAAACTGGACAAATGAATATGCCTGTTTGGGATATGGGACAGACCTGACTCCTGCTCTTGCTGATTTTTCTGAGCAAACAGGCATAAAAACAGTTATTGTTTAATAGAATTATAA
>QNBN01000112.1 GCA_003645695.1 Spirochaetota bacterium
TGGGGGGCGTGTAAACCAGCCCCCCAATAAAAAAATCAGTGCTCCAGTCTAAATCGCCTGAACATCATGGGCACATTGGCCTGTAGAATCCGCAGCTCCAGACGCATAACCTGCCGCATATTCTCCGGCTTCCCCTCCACACCAGCATGGGCAACAACATCCGTACGGTAATTGAGCCTACTTTCTCTATTATCAAAAATTATTCAATCACCATCTCAAGTTCCCTTATGTTCCCTGGCCAGGAATGTGATTACACCACAATTCTACCATCCTTTAAGTATATTATCTCATCGGCCAACCTGGCAAGTTCCAGATTGTGTGTTACAAACAATATTGTCATCCACTTTTCTTTATTCAGTCTCTTCAGTATCTCAAATATTTTCATCCCTGTCCTGGAATCAAGGTTACCTGTGGGCTCATCTGCAAACAATATTTCAGGTTCAGAAACAATGGCCCTTGCTATTGCAACCCTCTGCTGCTCACCTCCTGAAAGTTCGTTGGGAAGGTGTTTGAGCCTATCTATCAATCCCATCTCCTCCATCACTTCCTCAACCATCCTCTTCCTTTCCTTCGGGGGATAACCCCTTATTATCAGTGGAAGTTCAACATTCTTAAACACATTGAAGTACTGGAAGAGATAGAAATTCTGGAAGATGACACCTATCTTTTCCCTCCTTAACCCTGTTATCTCTTTATCATCCATTAGATTAATGTTATGGTTATCCAGAAAATATTCACCACTGTCAAAACGGTCAAGCAGTGCAAGGATATGGAGCAGGGTGCTTTTCCCTGAACCAGATGGCCCTACAATTGAAACAAATCTCCCCCTTTTTATCCTTATTTCCACATCATGCAAAACCTTCAAGGGTTTCTTGGTTGTATAATAGGTCTTGTTTATTTTATACGCTTCTATTATATTATTTTCCATAGATGCTTTTGTGAAGATAATCAACTGGTCCGGAAACAATGGTGTCGTTCTCCACAACCCCGGATAGAACTTCAGTAAACTGTGAACCTGAGAGACCGATGTTTATCCCCCTTATCTCACCATTTTTCAGTAAAACAAAGTATTTTCCATTCTTTTCTATAATAGCATCACTAGGGATGCTCAACCTGTTTGAAAAGTCGTATAATATTTTCACATTGGCTTTTGAGCCAGGTAGCATATTCCGATGCCTTCTAAATTTTATTCCTGCAAAAAACTCATAATTTTCCTTTATTTTTTCCCCCTCATAATTCAAGTAGAGCACAATCCCTTCTAAACAGCTGTTATTATGTGAATAAAATATTACCTTAATCTTTTGACCAACCTTTAATTTTAATAATTCTTCAATAGAAAGCCTGACCTTCAAAAGCAGTGTATCAATATTTGATAATTTTAAAAATTCTCCCTCTGTGTATTCCCCTACTTTTGCATTTATCCTCAATACAAATCCGTTGAATGGTGCAACAATGTTAAGCCTCTCATACTCCTTTTTTATAAATGAAAATTCTATCTTTTTCTTCTCCATTTCCTCCTTCAATTCCTTTATTTCCTTTGTGTAATAATTCTTCAATGAACCAGAAGACAGAATTTCATTGAGATTTTTGTTAAGTTCTGTGAGTTCATATCTGGCCTTTTCATACCTGTATTCCAGTTCATGGTTTGATAGTCTTGCGATAGTATCTCCTTTATGCACTACTTCCCCTGGATACTTGAATATTTTCTCCACCATAGATTTTTCAGGTGGATAAAATTTGTAAATCTTATAGGCCTCAATCAGCCCCTCGCATTCAAATGAAACCTCTATGTTCCTGTATTTTACCAGGTCATACTTAACTTCTTCCTTAGGTTCAATGCCTCCCTGCTTTTTTGTATTTATAAACAGAAAAAGGAACAAACAAAAAACAACGAAAAAAACAATTATTATCCGCTTCATCTCATTGCCTCCTTTATTAGACTATATTCTGCCTCTAACATCCTTTTTCTCATTTCCAGCAAACGATAATGCATCTTCATAACCTTGTAATATGAAATTTTACCCATTTTGTAATCTTCTTCACATTTCTTGTAAAGTTCTTCATAGAATGATAATATCTCCTGATGCTTGTTCTTATTATCAGTGAAGGCATTCCTTAAATACCTGTTTTTCTCAATTGATATTCTATTCTCATACTCTGTATACTTCCTTTCTATATCCACAAATCTCTTTCTGGTATTCAGGTAGTTTATATTGTTTATTATCCTGGATATATCAATACTGGCTTGTATTTCAAAACCTTTCACTGTTGTCTCAAAATTGGAGGAGAGAACGTATCTTATGGATGGGAGTAGTGAGAGAATGGAATTAATCTTATACATCTCCATCTTTTTCTTTTTAATATCATTTATTTCTTTGATTAAATTTCCTATGATTGAATCGTATTCAAGGGTTATTAGAGAAAATGTATCAACTGGTATAAAATCTGATGTATCTTTCAATATCTCTTTTATGATAAATCCACTCCTTCTGAGTTCACTTTTTAAGTGGACAAGGTTATATTGTTCCTCAATAATATCCTCCCGGGCTTTAAGAAATTCCTCGTATTCAATCCTCCCTGATTTATATTCATTCTCTTCCAGTCTTAAAATCTCTCTGGATATTTCAAGGATGGAATCCTGGATAGAACACAATTTATAATAGTAAAGATACTCATAAAATATAAATGTCAGTTCTTTCTTTAATGAGTATACGCCATATTTCAAGCTTTTAGCCCTCAAGTCTTTATTAACACCATTAATGGGTAAGAACAAAAATATTGAAGGTTCCATGACCGGGATAGAAATGGTATATTCCTTTTCCCCCTGAAAATCAGATGCAATCTCTAAATATGGGGTTGGTAAAATATAAAAGTAAGGGTATTCTCCCTGAAAACCTGATATACTGTTCGCTTTCTTCTTCAGCATGAACTTATTATTTTCTATACCTTTATCAACAAAGTATTTTAAATCGATCAATGCCCCTGAACAAAGGATTAATAATATCATTGGTACCTCAATGCTTCTATTGTCTGGATCTTTGCCGATTTATAGGCGGAATAAAGGCCTGATATTGCAGTTGCTATTATGGTGATGGTTATAGAGAGAATGATGGAGAGCAGAGGGAATCTGAAAATGAAACCTGTTGTTCTGGATGACAACAATAGAATTGAACTTAATAATGTCCCCAGGGGAACACCAATACAACTTCCCAGGAGGCCCAATAATACAGGTTCCAGAATAAAAATAATAAAAATTTCAATATCTGATGCACCAATTGCCTTCAGGATGCCTATCTCGTGTATCCTCTCTGTGGATGAAGCAATCATAACATTTGCAACACCGATGCATCCTACAAACAAAGAGATAAGGGATATGATAAATAGCATACGGAAGATACCTGTGCCAACCCCTTTGAAAAATCCAAATCGCTTTTCAAGTGTATTAACAGCAAACCCGCCTCTTTCTCCCATCTTTTCTCTTTTCTCTTTAACTATTTTTTCTATTGATTCTATTGTTTCTTCATCTTTTTTTTCTGGTAATATCTCTATTCTGGGATAGTCATTTTCCTGTGATAAATATCTTCCGTATGTAGTGGCAGGGATTATTACAACCTCATCTGGTCTCATCTCAAGAAAATTTCCAATCTTCTTAAGAACCCCTATTATTTTGAAGGAAACACCTCCTATATAAACAAAATCTTCAAGACAGTTCTTATTGAATTTTTTCAGAAGGTCATAACCAATAACACAAACTCTTTTGTTTTCCTTTAAGTCTATATAATTAAAGAAGTTCCCTTCACTCAATTTATAATTGTGCATGGTAAAGAATGAAGGTTCAACCCCATAAATTTGTATATTTTCTAACTTCTTTCCGTTTATTGTTATATCAAATTTATTTTTATAAACAGAAGAACAGAGTATCACAAATTGCTGCTCTTTGAGTTCTTTTATAAGACCATAGGAAAAATTTGCTCTCTTCATTATGAGTTCACCTGCATTGTGGGTCTCATCCTTCCAATCATATTTATCCAGTGTTATAACATCACCCCCAAGCATTTTCTCTGCTATCCTGACAGTATAATTGAATGTGTCTGATATTATCAAAAAGAAGGTGACAATAAATGTTGCAATAACAACGCCAAAAATAGTAAGCACGGTTCTCAAAGTATGTTGCTTTATATTGTACAACGAAAGGGAAAGGAGCTCTAATTTGTTCATACCCGTTTACTGATTAAGGCTGATATTAGTATATAGATGGCCCAAATAACAAAACCCACAAGCCATCCTTTCTTCTTCTCTATCCCTGTAAGGTAATTCAGTCCCGATACAATCAATATCATCTCCCAGACAGAAAAAACAGTGATTTTTGATAGCATGGAATGGAAAAAACCAGAGGTTTGGAAAAGGAGTGAAAGACCAAGTTCAGGAATATACTTGAAAAGGGAATAATAAACCATAGAGAGCAAGGCCTCTATTATTCTTATTTGTGAAGAATAGGCAACAAGAAGAAGATACTTTTTAAAATTCATCTTATCCTTCAAAAAAATATTAAACGCATAAAAGAATAGTGCTTTTATAAGTAGTATCAGTGGTATTATGATTACTGGCTTAACCAGTGATAAGTATGGAGATATAGATAGTGAAGATTTTTGCCCCATTATACCTATATTATACCGTATAATTCTCCCTGAAGATGCAATAACTTTAGCTATAGTTACTTCTTTCAGTAAGAAAAAAATTATGAGAATAACAACTGGTAAAAGAAGGGATATTTTACTGTCTTTAATATCTTTATAAGTTCTTGTGGGATAAAAAATGATGTTCAATATAGCCTTTATGCTTTTCATTTTTCACCCCCTTTTATTTCTTTTAGTTTTCCATCTTTAAGTTCATATATCTTATCTGCCAGTTTAAGTGGTGCCTCCCTGTGAGTTACCAGTATAATGGTCTTGCCTTTTTCTTTCAATTCCCTTATAGTTTCCAGTATAATCCTCTCTGTTTTCCTGTCAACATTGGAGGTAGGCTCGTCAAATAAATAAATCTCCCTATTTTTTATAAGAATCCTTGCAAGATGTATCCTCTGCCTTTCGCCGCCTGATAGATTTTTTCCTCCTTCTTTTAACACCGTATTTAATCCTTCCTGCCTGTTGAGAAAATCTTCAAGTCCGGATCTCTTCAAAACCTCTATAATTTTACTATCTTCATATTTCTCACCGAACTCAACATTTTCCCGCAAAGTTCCATCTAAAATAAAAGGATGTTGAGGAAGATAACCTATTATTCTGCGAAGCCCTAGCATTTCATCTTCATCTACCCTTTCATCGTCTATTATAATATCTCCCGAAAATGGATAAATAAATCCCAAAAGCATCGAAAGTAATGTGCTTTTTCCCACTCCCGTTTTTCCAGTGATACATACAAATTCTCCTTTTCGTACCGTTAAATTGAGGTCTTTGAGTATCTCCACATTGTCATACCTGAAGTTAATATTTCTTAAGATAATCTTTTTACTAAACCTTATTTCCGGTAATTGCTCTACCTCTCTTTCTTCTTTTATAAATTCATCGAGCCTTTTAATTCCAGCAAGATTAGCCCTGATTGATGCAATGGAATTATAGACATTACTGATTTTATTAGAATTTGAGATATAGACTGCAAATATAGATATAAAACTTCCCAGTGTTAAAATATTTTTTGTAATAAAATGTAACCCCATTAAAAAAGATAAGATTACAAATAACAAAACAACAAATAGAGTTAAAACCATACCCAAAAGACTCACGAGGTCTGCTCTATATCCTTCGTTTAAGGTATCTTTTAGAATTGATTTGAAACGAGAGCCAAAGAATTTACAAGCCAAATTTGATTTGATTGTTATCAATCCATAAATCACTTCAGTAATATATGCATTTTTTTGAGCATACTTATTATAATATCCATAATAAAATTTCTGCACTCTTTTAGTAAAAAATATTGTTACAAAAATAAGAAAAATAACATAAATGATAAAAAACGTAGAAAATGTTTTGTTCAAAACACAAATATAAACGAAAGAGAATAATATATATGAACAATTTTTTACTAAGTCTAAATATGATTTATTAAAAAAAAGTGTGATACTTTGAATATCTTTTGAGATTCTATTTACAATATCCCCTGTTTTGAATTTTAATAAAGCGGTCGGTTTCAAATAAATGAGGTGGTTAAATATAAACATTTCACTATCAAAAATAATTTTTTTTCTTATATAAGAAAAAAGCCAGCCTAAAAATGTCTGTAAAAATAAAGAAATAACAACAATTATAACAAAAATTTTTAAATTGCGCTTTAATTCATAGAGGTTGTTATTACCAAAGTAATCAATTATTTTTCCGCCTTTTGAAATCATTAAAATATCAATAAAAGACAACGACCATCCCAAAAGGGTTATCATCCCAATAATTAAAAGATACCTTTTCACAAGCAATTTAATCATTCAATTTCTCCTTTCAACTTTTCTTTTATATTTGTTAAAGCCATTGTTTAAAAACCTCCGGCAGCAAATGTAAAACTGCAAAAAGAATAACTGCCCAGAAACCTATAGAACTTATAGATATCCAGAAACAATGATTTAAATAGTTTTTTTCTTTTCTGTATTTTATACCATATATATTTATAATAACTTTTATAATAACTCCTACCATTGGCATAACAAAAGAGATGATATATAGAACTATTCTATATCTTTCTAACATATTGAAAAAATCAAAAGTTATATTTTTCATGACAGACATAGCTCTAATAAGATCTTTTTGTAACTTCCCTCCAATAATTTCCTTTTATCGTAGTACCATAATATCTTCTGGTATGATTCTTTATAAATTGAACAGGAAGGGTTGGGGGCTAAAAAATTACCAGTCTTGTAATACGCCTCCGCACGGCAAGAACCACAACAAAAGTATCTAACATCGCACTTTGCACAAGAAGTAAAAAAGTCAACAGAGGGAATAACAAATTTATTCTCAAAAGATTCTATGTCGTTTACGAGAATATTGCCTAAAAAGAACTTTTTATCTTCTAACAAAATACATGGATAAACATCACCATTTGGCTTTATTAAAAAACTTGTAGTACCTGCACCACAATAATATAGAGCCGGATAAAATTTATGTATTTCAAAATATCTATCGACATAGCTTTTTGCTTCTTCCTCACTAATGCATTCAATTCTTTCTTTATATGCACCACCTAAAAATTCTCTGTACTCAGAAACCGGAAGTATTAGCTTATCCATATTCCTTTCTCCCCTTCCAATAGGAACAAACTTGGACCAAGCAACCTTTACCCCGTATTTTTCGGCAAAGTCGAACATAGTTTGACCTATTTGTTTATAGTTCAGTTTGGTTAAAGTCGGTTTAACTAAGATATTATTACACCCCGCCTTTTTCAAATTGAGTAAACCTTTTATAGATTTTTCCCAACTTCCTTCGCCTCTTATTAAATCATTTATCTCAGGAGTAAATCCGTCTATACTAACTTGTATTAGAGTTGGCTCGTATTCTTTAATTTTTCTGCAAATTTTTTCTGTCAGCAAAGTACCATTAGTGGAAATTGAAATCTGCTCAAAATTTTCTTTGCAAAATTTCAGAATCTCAATGATGTCGGATCGGATAAAAGGCTCGCCACCTCCTATTCCAATATTTTTTATTCCATAAGTTTTTAGTTTTTTCAATATGTAAAAAATTTCTTTGGTTGTTAATATATTTTTATTTTCTGGCTTAGAGTCATTATAACATGTGATGCATCTTAAGTTACATAAATTCGTCAGCTCAAAAATCGCGTAAGTAAATTTCTGAGGAAAGGAATAAAGAGGAGAAGCCTTATCGTTTTTTTCAACTATAAACTTTTTTTCTTTCAAAAAAGAAAAGGTATCAAAAATTTTATTATCAAGATTATTGACAGCTTCTAAGTTTTTTTCAATGATATTAAACACATTTAGTTCCAAAACGACAAACCTATGCATAACAGGGTTAACTAAGGCCACTTTTTTGAGTTCTTCGTTGGTTATTACTCTAACTTGGTCTGAAATTTTGTATTTAACTTCCATCTGACCTCCTTTTGGGTTGATAGGTTAAAATTTTGGAGGGCAGAACCTTTTCTGCCCCCCTCTTCATTGAAGGTCTCATTTTCTCAGGAAGCATCAACAACATATTCCGCTTCAATCACAAAAAACCATGCGCAAGAACGATAACATTCTCTTTGAGGTTGTGGAGCGCCTTCAACGTAGTTGAGAATTCCGAACATACTTCTAACCTCCTTTTTTCATTTGTTTAACACCACCAACCTTTCCTCTCCTGTTGTCAACCCGTTGATGCATACCCTTTTTCTTGATAACCGGTTATCATTACTTATACTACAAATTCTGTTCCAGAATTGGGATTTTTTTAATTCATTGAAAATCAACAGGAATTGAATTTTTGTAAGTTTTATAACCGACAACAAAGTTGACGGCAATTTTTAAATTTTTGACTTACAAA
>QNBN01000113.1 GCA_003645695.1 Spirochaetota bacterium
GATCTTTTAATAACAGACCTTAAAATGCCAAAGTTAACCGGTGAGGAGCTTATGAAAGAGACTTTAAGGAAGTATCCTCATATACCGGTTATTGTTTTAACAGGTCATGGAACAATCGAAAATGCAGTGGAAGCAATGAGGCAGGGGGCATATGATTTTATAACTAAACCTCTAAATATTGATAAGCTATCACTAATTGTAAAGAGGGCACTCGAAAACTCATCTTTAAAAAGACAGAATAGAGAACTTTTGAAACAATTAAAACGAAAGTATTCGTTTGAAAATATAATTGGGAAAAGCCCTGCAATGAAAAAAGTCTTTGAAACTATCGAGCTTGTTGCTCCATCAAAGGCAAATGTTCTTATCTATGGTGAAAGTGGCACTGGTAAGGAGATGATTGCAGATGCCATTCATCATAATAGTCCACGACGGGACAAACCCTACATAAAGGTTCATTGTGCTGCAATACCCGAAACTTTACTTGAGAGCGAGCTTTTTGGCCATGAAAAAGGAGCATTCACCGGCGCAGTGTCGAGAAAGCGTGGTAGGTTTGAACTTGCAAATCATGGGACCATTTTTTTGGATGAGATTGGTGAGCTGTCCCTTCAAATGCAGGTAAAACTTTTAAGGGTAATACAGGAGAGAGAATTCGTTAGGGTTGGCGGAGAAGAATCTATTAAAGTAGATGTTAGGATTATATCTGCAACAAATAAAGATCTTAAAGAAGCAGTTAAGAATGGGACCTTCAGGGAAGACCTCTACTACAGATTGAATGTTGTATCCATATATGTCCCTCCGCTTAGAGAGAGAAAGGACGATATTCCTCTGTTGGTACATAAGTTTATTGAAGAATTTTCAAAGGAGAACAATAAACAGATCGATGGAATCACAAATGGTGCACTACAGGCATTAATATCCTATGATTGGCCTGGAAATGTCAGAGAGTTGAGAAATGTTATTGAGAGTATTGTTGTTTTAACGAAAAATAAAATTATAACTGAGGAAGATATACCACACTACATCTTGAATAAAGAAGAAAAGTCATATATCAAAATCCCTATAGGAACAAGCCTTCAGGAAGCAGAGAAAAGATTGATTGAGTTTACTCTCCAAAATACAGGGGGAAATAAGACGAAAGCATCAGAGATATTAAAAATAGGAAGAAAAACACTTCATAGAAAAATTGATGAATACGGCTTAAAAAAATAACATTTTATAAAAAAATATTGACTTTTTTTTTAAATATGCTATAGTCTATATCGCTTTTATATATTTTTGAAGTTGTAAGAAAATATTTTAGTTTTAAGCTATAATTGTCGAAAGAACTATACTGTATACTTTAAGTTAGATGGGATTGAGCTGTTTCTCACCCAAAAAGGGGGTGTTTTAGTTAGGGTTTATACTGTTATTAAAAAAAACCTCAGAGTTATAATATTCCTATATTTTTCAGACATTTGAGAGAAGGCATAAGTGTCTAAAAAATCTTAGAGCTATATGTTAATTTAGTATTAATTTCTTATATACCTGTAATGATATTTGATTGTTCTTTATCCTAATTGCATAATATGTTGTGTTAATATGATACAATAATTTTAAGTTATTCTATATATTTGTATCATAATGATACAAATAATCTTATTATATAATAGTATCATTTTTGGTGTTTTAATTTTTTATATAACAAGTATTTACAAGCGTTTTAATACGCTTTGTGGTACAATAATTGCAGGTAAATGTGGTGCAGATTGATATATTAAATAAAAATAAAGTTTTAAATAGGATGAAAAATGAAAAAAATGAAAGATATAAAAAAGCAAAGGAGGAGAAAAGGGGTGTCTGTTGATAAAAAATATACAGATCTTGGTAGTGGTCTTGATGTAAGCTCCCTTTCTGTTTATTTAAGAGAAATAAATAAAATACCTCTGCTTACAAGGGAAGAAGAGGTGGAGCTTGCAAAAAGGGCAAAAGTTGGTGATAAAGAAGCTAAGGAAAAGTTGATTAAAGCTAATCTCAGATTTGTAGTGAATGTTGCGAAGAAGTATCAAAATCAGGGATTGAGTTTAAGTGATCTAATAAGCGAGGGAAACTTAGGGTTAATTACGGCTGTTGACAAGTTCGATGTTGATAAAGGTTATCATTTTATTTCATATGCAGTATGGTGGATAAAGCAATCAATACTTAAGGCAATTTGTGAAAAGTCCAGAATGATAAGACTACCTCTTAACAGGGCCAATGAGCTGTTACAGATAGAGAAGGTAAAGAGAGAAATAGGAAGTAACAAAGATGGGGAGGCTGATATAGAGGAAATCGCGGATTTCCTGGATATGGATAAGAATAGAATTAATGATCTGATCAATGCGTCAAAGGATTTTGTATCTCTCGAAACTCCTCTCTCTTCCGACAAGGATGCTAATACTATATCTGATCTGATGGAGGACACAAAGGGGGCTGATCCAGAGAAAATTCTTATCAACAAGACACTCCAGGATTCTATTGAGGATGTATTATCAACATTAACAGAAAAGGAATCTGCTGTAATTAGATATAGGTTTGGTTTGAATGGGGAAAAGCCTCATTCTTTAAAAGAAATTGGGGATAAGTATAATTTGACAAAGGAAAGAATAAGACAGATTGAAAAGAAGGCTATAAGTAGACTGAGACATCCAAGCAGAAGCTCCAAGCTGGAGAGCTACATAAAAGATTGAAAAGAAACTTTGATTATGATAAAGGGGCAGATTGTAGAGGTACTGCCCCTTTTGTTTTGTTCATTTAGGAAGACAAAAATAATTATCCTGGATTTTAGAACTCGCCTTATTATGGAAAATCTATTAATTTTTTGATAACTTACGATATAGGGAATTTTTATGGGTATTTTTAGAAAAAAGGTGCATTTTATTGGGGTAAGCGGGATAGGTGTAAGCGCCACTGCTTTTTTATCAATAAAAAGGGGATATAAGGTAACGGGCTCTGCGGTTGAGAGTAATAAACTCGTGGAAAATCTAAAAAATATGGGTATGAAGTTTTACTTAGGGCATAGAAAGGAAAATATTGATGATGTGAACCTGATAGTTCGTAGTGCTGCTGTGAGAGATGAGAATCCGGAAGTTAAGGAGGCTCTTAGAAAAGGAATAGATGTTTTATATTATTCCAGGTACCTTGGAATGCTTATGTCTGAGAAACAGGGAATTGCAATTGCCGGAACACATGGTAAAACTACGACAACAGCTATGGTTGCCACTATTTTAAAGCATTCAGAGATGGAACCGGAGGTTGTATGTGGGGGCATAATGAATGAGTTTAAGAGTAATGCAATTTACGGTGATGGCAAGTATTTTGTTGCTGAGGCATGTGAATATAACAGGTCTTTTCTAGACTTAAGTAAAAGTTACGGGATTATAACGAATATCGAGGCGGATCATCTGGATTATTATGGAACTTTTGAAAATATCTTGGAAAGTTTCCGGGAATTTATAGAGAAAACGGAACCACCTGGATATCTATTTGTAAATGGCGATGATCCATCCATACATAAAATTGTTAATCCTTCAGACATTGAATTGATAAAAGTTGGATACAGTGAGAAAAATGATGTTTTAATAAAAAATGTTACAAAAATTGATGGAAGTTACAGTTATAATCTTACACCCAATGGTAATAAATTTAATAAATACTTGAAGGACCCACTTATGCTAAAATTAAAAATCCCCGGGAGGTTCAACATAATCAATTCGGCACTATCTTCTCTTCTTGCATTAAGATTAGGAGTTGAAAGAAAGGATGTTGAGGAGTCCCTCAGAAACTTTAAAGGGACAGAAAGAAGGATGGAAATTGTTGGTAAATATTTAAATAATCCTGTTATCAGTGACTATGCGCACCATCCTACTGAGATTTCAGTAACCCTTGATACATTGAAAGATGTTTACCCCAATAAAAAATTGATGCTTATCTTTCAACCTCACCAGTACTCCAGAACAGCTTTTCTATTTGAAGAATTTGTGAAAGCTCTGGTTAAAGCGGATTATCTTGTAATAACAGAAATTTATGAACAGAGAGATTCGGAAGATTATTTGAAGATGGTACGCTCCGATGACCTTTTCAAACAGGTAAAAAAAGTTAAGAGAGAAAAAGCCTTTTTTGTGAAAAACCTGGAAGACCTGCAAGATTTTATCGTAAGTTTTGTAAAATCAGATGATTATGTTATAATATTTATGGGAGCGGGTAGTATAGATCATTATGCTAGAAGTTTTATTAATACCTAATATACAAAATATTTCATAATCCCGGATTAAGCTCTGGATGAAGAAAAGGAAAACCTGTTTTTTTGTTATACACCTAAGTTTACCTGTATATTTTATTTATAGATCATTTGAGAAGACCTTTAATTATTATATCGATTGCCTCGTTTTCTGTTAAACCTCTTGCCATAAGCGTTTCAATTTGATTTTTATCCACAGATCCTATAGCTGCCTCATGGGTAACCTTTGCTTTAGGGTTTGTAACTTTAACAAGCGGTACAGCGCTTGCAGATGCATTATTTCCTTCAATAATCTCTGTGCAGTCTACATGGCCTCTTGAGTAATCTCCGTTGCCGATTACTTCACCGAGCACCTCACTTTTAGATGAATCAGTGTTTACAATCCTCGTTTTCGCAATACCTTTTGACGAAATTCCGTTTAAATATATGGATTCTTTAACCTTAATTGTATCGTCTTGTTTGCCATATAGTTTGGTTGATAGTTCAGCAACTCCATTATCGTCTACATCTACAACATAATCCATATCAAAATTGCCGACTTTTCCTTCAACCAATTTGAACTCCGAAAAATACTTACCACCTCTCCCAACTTTTATTTTGCCTTTGGGAAGAACATCAATTGTCCCTTTATTTCCGTGGTAATGAATTTCATTGTAAAAAAGTGAGGATTCATCTCCGATATAAATATCAGCATCCATCTGATGAACTATATGTTCAGGATTTGGGAATATGCAATGAGCAAGAAACGACACTTTTACCCTTTTTCCAATTTTATAGTGTGAGATAATTTTTTGTGTTCCCTTTTTATGGAGTAGTCCAAAACACATATGCACCGGATTTTTCATTTGCACATCATCATCTATAGTTAGATAAACTTCGACTCCCTCTTCCATTTCAATTGTTTCTACATGCACACCTTCAGAGACGTTTTTTGCCAGGACTTTATTCCCATTTATTAATAAAGTGGAGACACTGCTGTTTTTGAATACATCCGGCTCTCCACCGCTTTTTTCAAAATAATCTACTAGTGTTTTAAACTCTTCTGTTACATCAAACTTAAGCATCTTTATACCTCAACTTTTTAAATTAGTGATTCTATCTATTATGGGATTATTTACATGGTTACATTCTTCACACTGAGATTCAAAGAATTCCGCCACCTTGTCAGGATTTCCGGTTATTAATATCTTCCCATTGCATAGGGTAGATGAGAGATCAGCTATCTGAGCTACTTTATAGTTATGTGAAATAAGCAGGACAGTAGTTCCATCCTTTCTCATGGAGCTTATTACATGGGCAATATTTTCCATTGATAGTGCATCGATTCCGGAGTCCGGTTCGTCGAGGATTGCTAATTTTGGCCTCATAGCAATGATTGCAGCAAGCTCTATTCTTTTTCTTTCACCACCACTCAGAGTTTCGTCGTAATTTCTGTGTAAATGTTTTGTTGGATCAAGACCTACCCTTTTAAGAGCTTCGTTATAATCGTAACCACTTTGTCTTGCTGCAATGCTTAAATAATCTTTTACCGTTATCCCTTCAAATGGTGTTGAATACTGCCAGGCTAGGGTAATTCCCCTTCTTGCCCTTTCTGTAATGGATAGATCTGTTATATCTTCCCCTTCAAAATATATTTTTCCTTCGGTAACCTTATACCCTGAAAGGCCCATTATAACATATCCCAGAGTTGTCTTACCAGTTCCGTTGGCGCCTAAAATACTGTGAATGGTTCCTCTTTGTACTTCAAGGTTGATACCGTCAAGAATTCTCTTATTCCCGACTGAATAGCTGACATTTTCAATTTTTAACATATTAATAATCCCTTATATGTTTTCTACTAAATTAACAGATTTTATAATCTTAGTCAAATCATTGTCAAAAATATATTTACTAAATCCTCATGAATGTATTATTATATTTGTTAAAGCATGGATCTAAAAGGTATAAAAATGTATTTTTGCTCAAATTGTGGAAATAGGCTTTCTATCGATGGCAAGGTATCAAGAAGCGACACCTGTCCTTTTTGCCACGCATATCTGAGAAGTTGTATTAATTGTAAATTTTATTCCCCTGGATATCATAATGACTGCAGGGAACCTCAGGCTGAGCTGGTTACGGATAAACATACATCGAACTTTTGCGAGTATTTTAAATACAGAGAGGGGCCTCCAACCTCAAAGAAGGGCAGGAAGTCAGAGAATGCGAAAAATGCCTTTAAAAAACTATTTGGGGATTAATGCATATAGTTACGAATATAAGTTAAAAAGTAACATATATTAGAATGAAAAATATTTTATCAACTTTTTATTAAGGGGGGAAGATGGAAAATTTAATAAAGGTTAAGAATGCC
The DNA here is from genome assembly GCA_003645695.1 of Spirochaetota bacterium. Taxonomy (GTDB): domain Bacteria; phylum Spirochaetota; class B62-G9; order B62-G9; family B62-G9; genus B62-G9. The sequence continues at coordinate 6,606 of QNBN01000113.1, forward strand.
ATTATCAGTGTCTCTGATAAGACAGGTCTTGTTGAATTAGCTAAAGAGCTTGATCAGATGGGTGTAAGCATCTATTCAACGGGTGGTACAGCAAAGGCTCTTGAAAATGTTGGTATTCCGGTAATAAAAATATCCGATTATACAGGCTTTCCTGAGATACTTGATGGTCGTGTTAAGAGCCTTCATCCGAAAATACATGGAGGCATTCTTGCCCGAAGAGATAATGAAAACCATATGGAGCAACTCCAGGATAACAATATTGTTCCTTTTGATCTTGTAGTTATTAATCTGTATCCATTTGAAAAAGTTATTCAAAAAAAGGATTTTACTGTTGAGGAAGCTATTGAAAATATCGATATAGGTGGGCCTTCAATGCTGAGATCCTCAGCAAAAAATTACAAATTTGTCTGTATTGTGCCTGACCCCATGTACTATGAATTGATAATTGATGAGATAAAACAGAAAGGTGGGATTAGCCTGGATACAAGAGAAAAATTAGCAATGGTTGTCTTTGAAAAAACAGCATACTACGATAGTATTATAGCGAGCTTTTTCCATAGTAAAATTGTCAAGGAAGAAGATATCTTCCCAAACACAATAAGCTTCTATTTTCAAAAAAAACAGGCTCTCAGGTATGGTGAAAATCCTCATCAAAAAGCAGCCTTCTATACGAATCCTGAAATAAAGGTAACGGGTGTTGCTTCAGCTAAAAAACTTCATGGTAAAGAACTGTCATTTAATAATATCCTTGATATAGAATCAGCATTTGAAATTGTAAAAGAGTTTGATGTTCCAGCATGCTCAGTAATAAAGCATACAAATCCATGCGGGGCGGCATCTTCTAATACACTGGTTCAATCCTTTTTGGATGCATGGGATTCAGATCCTGTTTCTGCCTTCGGGAGCATAATTGGATTAAATAAAGAGGTAGATGAAGAAACAGCTTTAAAAATAAATGAAGCTGGATTTGTAGAATGTATTATTGCTCCTTCTTTTTCCGAGAAAGCCATTGGTATTCTAACTCAAAAAAAGAATGTGAGACTCCTTGAAACAGGTAAAATACAAAGGAATGAGATTTACGACTATGATATGAAGAGAATTATAGGCGGTGTTCTGATTCAGGAGAGGGATCTCATGGATATGGATTCATCCAACTTGAAAGTGGTAACAGAAAAAAGCGTCTCAGAGGATGATTTAAAATCACTCCTATTTGGCTGGAAAATAGTTAAGCATGTCAAATCAAATGCTATTGTGATAGTCCAGGGAACCAAAACGGTTGGCGTAGGAGCTGGTCAGATGAGCAGGGTTGACTCGACATTTATGGCAATTAAAAAAGCAGGTGGGAGGGAAAAGGGTGGCTATTTAGCATCCGATGCATTTTTCCCACAGCCTGATGCAGTAGAGCTTGCAGCGGAGCATGGTATAAAAGCGATTATTCAGCCCGGTGGATCGATAAAAGATAAAGATATTATCGATGCATGTAATAAACATGGAATTGCTATGGTATTTACCGGTATAAGACATTTTAAACATTGATAGTACAAATTGATAGCTTGAAGGATTTATTTAGCTGTAGGAAAATGCAGTAGATTATTTGTTAGGATATTTATTTCTGTTTTCAGCAAAGGGGAAAATAGTTAGATTACCCGTGGTTTCACCTAAAATAAAACAATATATTTTTATGTGCTCGAAAGGGCAAAAGCAGATTTTTAGGTTAATTTTATTATTATAATTAGGAAACTATTGTAGAAACTATTCCCCCCTTAGGTAGAGAAAGGACGGTCTTTAAAAATGTGCTCCAAGCTGGATCGATATTTGAAAACTCTTACGGATGAAGGATATTATGCGTTTTATGCGTATGAAACAGCGAGGGATCTTCTTCTAAGAAAGAAGCCATCAAAATATATA
>QNBN01000114.1 GCA_003645695.1 Spirochaetota bacterium
CTACGAATCCGAGTTTGAAGAATTAATCGACAGAAATCTAAGAAAAAAGTATCAAGCATTACATAGAAAAAAACCGAGAGCAAGAAAATTAAAGATAAAACCCCTAAGAAAACCAAAAGAAAAAATACTGAAATACAGAGGAACTGTAATAAAGGGGTGGCTCGGCACATTCCTGCTGAACGGAAATAAAAAACTACTCAAATTAGCCTATGACGCCGGCCTAGGAAGCAAGAATTCCCAAGGCTTCGGGATGTTTGAGGTGATTGGATGATTGAGGCGATAAAAGAGTTGGGGGAATATGCAGTTGAGGGGAAATTAAATAAAGAAAATTTTTTAGGTGGAATTTCTAAGAAACTAGAGAAAAAGACTACAAGAAAAAAGAAAAATGGTGAAAAAGAAGAGATAGAAAGATATGTTGTTTTCCTGAATTTCGACACACAAACTAACAAGATAAATCTTGATTTCGAGAAAGTGAATGTAGGAGGTAAAGATTCTGGAAAAGAATATTTGTGGATCGGTGATACTATAAGGCATAAACTATATTGTCCAATTACTACACAAAGGATTGATAGACTTTTAACAACTACCCTACCAGAAATTGCAGAGAGAACTGAACATGAAACGAAAACAAAAATCACAGGTGTATTAAAAGAATTTTTTGTTGTAAAAGGAAACGGAAAAGAAACTAAATATTATATAAAACCAGAAAAATTCGAATTTTTCGAGGAAAAAGTTAAAGGAATAATAAATCGTGCTGAAGAGATCAAGAAATTTCTTGAATTCAAAGATATAGGAAAAGAGGCTTTAGATTTAGATAAAGTACTGAGCCAATTTAAACAGCTTTGGAAAGATGCTACAGGAAATACAATAAAATTAGAAAAGAGTGGGAATACAGATTCGATAGAACATGAGATTAGAGAAAAATGTAACTTACTATCGGAGAGAGCGGAGGATATACTGAATGAGAAATATGAGACATTGAAAAATTTAATTGCGGATATAATCCTTTCTATAGATAATTTTCGATATGAATATAAGAATAACAAGCCAGCATCAAGGTCGCCCGACATAAGTGTTTATACGATTAAAATAAATGATCAACCTGTTTGTCAAACAAAAGAATATCGAGATATGATTTATTATGAGAAGATTGATTGCCTGTTTGATGCTAATCATAGTAATTATAAAAAGAACTTAACACCAAACGGAATTTGTTCAATCTGTGGTAAAGAAGGTATAACAACAAGTAATGCCACAAATCTTGAATTTAAGTTTTATATGACTGATAAACTTGGCTTTTCATCAAATCTTGATGGAAGGTTTACAAGAAACTATAATATCTGCAAAGAGTGTTATCAATATCTGATGATTGCAGAGAACTTTATTGATAATAATCTGAAAACTAAAATTGGCAGTTTAAATGCCTATATCATCCCACACTTTATTTTTAAGATAAATAACTTAGATATAAAGGAGTTCTCAACTTACATAAATTCATCAACTTCTTCAATCTCTAATATAGAATCTCTTGAGAAATTTCAAACAGAGTTAGAAAGATTTAGGAAATATGAGGCAAAGAAGAATAATTTTATAATTAACTATCTGTTTTATCATAGTCCACCTGGAAGTAGTGAATTTAAGATTCTAAAGCTAATCAAAGATGTGCCACCAAGCAGATTGGATTTCATCAGGAGAAAAGAGGAAGAAATCAGTAATTTGGTGGATGATTGTTATGATAATAATAGAAATCTGAAAATTGATTTAGATGGTATCTGGAGTTGCATTCCTATAAAAGAGGATAATGGCAATTACTTTGGATTTTCTAAATATCTGGACATAATAGATGCTATATTCTCAGATAGGCAAGTAGATTATAACTTTTTGGTTAATCAATTTATAGAAGTAATCAGAATCATCAAGTTTGAAAGAAAAGGTTACAATATCTGGATAGGACAAGACTTAACAAATAAAATTCTTCAACTAAACTTTTTGTTACTGTTTTTTAAGAAGTTAAATTTATTAGGAGGTTGGAATATGGATGAGATAAGCAACGAGAGTATGGATAAAATACAGGACATGATTCCAAAGGATATTTTGGATTATTGGAATGATATTGAAATATATGAAAATGATTGTAGAAAGGCTTTATTCCTCTTGGGTTATCTAATTGGCGAAATAGGAACTGCCCAAAGTACTACTGGACATAAAAAGAAGCCAATTTTGAATAAGATTAATTTTCAGGGTATGGGAATAGAAAAATTGGAGCGGTTGACAAATGATATCCTCGAGAAATTAAGACAGAATAAGAGCCGTGAGGGTAAAACCTTGCTCGAATATAAAACAAATGAAGATATCTATTCTGCACTTAAGCTACTAATGGATGTCAAGAGAAAAGAATGGAGATTATCAAATCAGGAGAATGTGTTCTATGTCCTTTCAGGATATGCATTTTCAAACTACTTATCACGAAAGAGAATAAAGGATAGATATTCAGAAGAACTGAAGCAGAAGATTGAATATGTGGAAAAATTAAAGCAGAAAGGTGAAGATGTTGCAGAGTATGAAGCAATATTAAGCAAAGCAAAAGAACTGGCAAAAGAGTCCTATCCCAATGCGATAAAAACTCTAAAAAAGATTGAAATAAAAGAGGAGGTTGAAAAAGATGAATGAAAAAACACCTGACCAAATGGGAGACGAAATTAAGAACAATAGTGAGATATTGTTTATCTACGAAGCGAAGATGTGTAACCCGAATGGTGATCCAGATGATGAAAACAAGCCAAGGATGGATTACAACAGAAACATCAATTTAGTTTCTGATGTGAGATTGAAGAGATATATCCGGGATTATTTGATGGATTATAAAGGAGAGACGATTTTTGTGTCGAAAAGTGAAGGATCTCTAGTGAATGCTAAAACAAGCTTAGCTACGATATTGGATATAGAAAATAAAGCTAAAATATCTATCAATAGCGAAGAGGTCAAAACTTTTTTAAATAAAGCTATCGATGTGCGAATGTTTGGTGCCATAGTGCCAGACGTTACTTTTAAGGATGGTAAAGGAAATGTCACATTTACAGGTCCTATCCAGTTTAACTGGGGCTATTCTTTAAATAAAGTTACCGGACCTATGGAGTCAAGTGGAATTACATCTCATTTTCAAACAGGAAAAATTACTGAGGAGGAAGAGTCTACAAAAGGTTCCGGTGCAATGGGTAAAGACTATCGAGTGGATTATTCCATAATTGCATTTCACGGCATAATCAGTGCAAAAAGGGCAGAGCATACCGGTCTCAAAACTACCGATATTGATCTATTTGATGAGGCAATGATAAAATCTATACCTCTAGAGGCAACAACGAGAAGTAAAATCGGGCAAAATCCTTTACTATACATCCGGGTGGAATATAACAATCCAGAGTTCTTTCTCTGTGATTTTAGGAAGTATGTGGAGATCAAACCAATAAACGAGGATTGTAAAAGTGATACATCAAAACTACGATCAACAAAGGATTATAAACTGGATCTATCAAAACTAAAAGAGAAATTAAATGAACAAAAGGATAAGCTAAAAGAAATTCGTTTCTGGAAGGATGAAGACTTACAGATAACAGGATTTGATGAGTTAACAGAGGGTGGAACATGGGAATATAAAGAGGATGGCAAAGAAGAAAAAACAAGAGAAATAAAATTTATAAGCCTTCCCTCTCCATCCAAAACAGGATAATAGTTAGGTGGTGGAATGTCTAATACTAACCTTAATCCTGATAGAGTATTAATCTTTGACCTGAAAGGACCGATGGCTCACTTTAGGAAATATTATACTAACTCCTCTTCCTTAAGCTATTTGTTTCCACCAAGAACGGTCATTATTGGCTTAATTGCAGGGCTTTTGGGATTTCCAAGTGAGAGACATACTAACGATTATAATGATAGTTATTATGAAAAGTTTAATAAAGCAAGATGCTTTACAACTGTTTCCTTAAGAACAAAAATAAGACGAATTATGCAGACAGTGAATTATATCAAAACGAAGACAGATAATCAAAGCAAGTATTCTTTTGAAGCGTTAATAACTGGAACAAGGGGGGCACCTACTCAAATTCCCTTGGAGATTCTGCTTCCTGAAAAAACTGATGAAATATCGTATAGAGTGTATTTTTATCATGTAGATGGGGGCATATACAGCAAATTAAAAGAGCGATTAGAGGAGCATAGATTCGTATTTCCACCATATTTGGGTATAACAGAATTTCTAGCTTCAATTGATTACATCGATGAAGGCAGACTACAAAAAAACTCAGTAAATAAGATAGAAGTGAATAGTGTTTGTAACTTGGAAGACATTAAAGAGATAGATATTAATTCCAATGGCAACGAACTCCAGTATATAACGGAAAAAATGCCTATTGATTTCTTGAACGATAGAACCCCAAAGAAATTTAATAAATACCTTGCTGAGATTAATTGCAGAAAAATGAGGTTGATAGTAAAGGATAACGCAGTGCCTTATTTAGTAAAATATTCTGAAAATGGTTGTAGATTAAGTGAGAATATAATGTTTATGTAATTAAACAGGGGAACAATGGAGTTTTATTCCCACATAAAACCTAAAGAGATTCCGTTAAAATGCCATTTACAAGATGTTGCAGATAAAAGTAGAAAAATAATCTGCTCAAAAAATCTCAATAAAATAAATCAAGAGAGTATTGCTGATATTTCATATCTCATTGGTGTCTCGCACGATTTTGGGAAATATACAACGTTTTTTCAAGAAAAATTAAAAGGATTAAGAAATGAAAATGACCTTTTGGCGCGCCATGGATTAATTTCTGCACTTTTTGCATTTGAGGTTGTAAAGGAATATATAAAAATAAAAAATCTTGGGAATAAAACACCGTATAGGTTCTTACCTTTAATCGCATATTTTGTTGTAAAGCGACATCATTTAGATTTGAATAACATAAGGGATGAAGTAGATGTAAGAAAGTTATTTGATCAAGGTTTTAGAAACATATACAAACAACTTCATGATATCTGGAATAATAAAAATCAGATAGTAGAGGAGTATAAGCCATTACTTAGAGATTATGTTTCTGTTGAAAAAATTTTTGATAGCATGGCGAAATATAAGAAGGAGATAAAGCATTCTGGTGATATTGAGGCATTAATTGAAGAATTAAATGAAATGCAATATTTTCTTCTTAAAAAAGAACATAGAGATATGCTATACTATCTTCTTGTTCAACTTTTTTATTCTGTTCTAATAGATTCCGATAAAAAACATGCTGGAGATGTAAGAGAAATAGAGAGGAAAGAGTTATCTGATAAGTTGGTTGAGAATTATATTGAGAGACCAAATTTCAAAAATGAGAACGAGAGCAATATTAATCCGATAAGAGAAGAAATAAGAAAATCTGTTTTAAGCAATATCGAGAAAGAGTTTAAGCACTGTAAGATATTCACTCTAACTGCACCAACAGGTACTGGTAAAACACTAACCTCTCTTTCTGCTGCTCTGAAGTTGAGAAAATTACTAAAAAAGGAGTTAAATTTAAGATACGAACCACGTATAATATACTCTTTACCATTCACCTCCATAATTGATCAGAATTTTAATGTATTTTATAAAGTTCTGAAAGAAATAAAGGAATTTAAAAAATATGAGAGTGAGTATCTGCTAAAACATCATTATCTTTCAGATATTTTCTATAAGACGAAAGACATAGATAAAGAAGTGGATATTGATGAGAGTTTAGCACTAATTGAGTCATGGGAATCAGAGATAGTAGTAACCACATTTATCCAACTATTTTACACATTAATAGGCTATAAAAATAGAACTCTCAAAAAGTTTCACAATATCGTAAATTCAATAATCCTATTGGATGAAGTTCAGAATATACCCATAGAATATTGGACAGTTATACGAGAGATTTTAATTAGTATGTGTAAATACTTTAATTGCAGAGTTATTTTAATGACAGCAACAAAGCCATTGATATTTGAAGAGGGTGAATATATAGAACTTGTTGATGATTATGAAAAATACTTTAGAGATGAAAGATTAAATCGTGTTTGTTTGCATATAGATCATGATAAGAAAACAATAAATAAGCTTTGTAATGAATTAAACGATTTCTCTTACAGTTCGTATTTGTTTGTGTTTAATACAATTGGTTCATCGCTAGAGTTTTACGAAAAGATAAAAAACAAGATTGAAGATTTGAATTTTGAGGTATTCTATCTCTCAACAAATATCCTCCCTATGTATAGGAAACAGAGAATAGATGAAATAAAAAAGGCAATTGAAAAAAATCAAAAGATTATTGTTATTTCAACACAACTTATTGAAGCTGGTGTAGATATTGATTGTGATTGTGTTTATAGAGACACTGGACCATTAGATTCCATAATTCAAGTTGCAGGACGATGTAATAGGAATAAGGGATCTAGAATTGGAAATATGTATCTTCTAAATTTGGTTAGGGAAAATGGTAAAGCATTTACAGGAATATATGGGCCAAAGTTAATAAAAATAACTAGAGAAATACTCGAAGAGAAAAATGAAGTTAATGAAAGACAATTTCTTGATTTAATTGAAGACTATTTTCAAAAAGCAAAAAATGAAGAAACAAAAGCAAAAGAACTAGTTGAAGCACTCTATAACTTATATTTCTACGATAAAGATTTTGACCCAGAGAAAAGAAAACCAATTTCTGAATTCAAACTCATAAAAGATGAACCATATAAGGTGGATGTATTTATCGAATTAGATGAAGAAGCTAAGGATGTGTGGCAGAAATATGAAGAGATCATAAATAACAAAGAATTAAAGGGGTTTGAAAAGAGAAATGAATTCCTGAAGATAAAAAATAAATTCTATAACTATGTTATTTCAGTAGATGAGAATAAAGCAGAAAACATTCCAATTGTGCATAATATAAGATATGTAAGTAATAGCGATATCAAAAACCACTACGACACAGAAACAGGATTCAGGACCAGTAATTCTCCTCTAATAATCTGACTTCTGTCAACAATGCAAACAAAACCCACAACATTTACATATACGGGATGAGAGTTAAATAAATTCAGAAATTAATTGGATTATAACCTTTATAAAGTTGGAAATTAATTATACTAATATGGATAGAGAATATCTAATTAGACTAATCTTTGAGTATAATCCGCATTTAAGGGGAGAGAAAGTTGAAGTTCCCGAATTTAGGAGAGAACTTTATTCAGAGATAGAGAAATGGCTTCCAAAAAAGCAGATAATTGCGATTGTGGGGCTCAGAAGAACGGGAAAAACAACACTCATGCAGCAAATAATGGAAGAACTTGGAAAAGAAGCAGTATTTTTTTCTTTTGATGAAGAGGAAACACAGAAGAAAGAGGTCCTCATCTTTGTCATAGATTTTCTTATAAACAATTTTAGACCTGAATACATCTTTCTGGATGAAATTCATTATGTGGATGACTGGGAGGGTGTGTTAAAGAGATACTACGATACGAGGAATATAAAATTTGTGATATCTGGCTCCGAATCGCTGGAATTGAGCAAAGCAAAAGCGTCTCTTGGAGGAAGGATTGTAACATTCAAATTAGAACCTTTAAGCTTTAGAGAATACCTCGAACTTAAAGGGAAAAAACTTGAGGTTAGAGTAGATAGACTAGAAATAGAAAAAATTGAAGAAATTTACATGAAATTTATCACGGAAAGGGAGTTTTTTGAACATGAATTTTTAGAGTATTTATATAAAGGAGCATTCCCCGAACTAGTGAATGAAGATGATGAGTCCGTTATAGGAAAATACATAAGAGAATTGGTAGTGAAAAAGATAATCTATAGAGATATACCTACAATATTTGAGATAAGGAGGAAGGATATCCTCTTTGAGATTTTTAGATATGCTTGCAGTAATTCATCCAATCTCTTTGAGATAAAAAATTTATGTAATGTGTTCAAGGCCGACTATGAGACTATAAGTAATTATCTATTCTATCTACAATCTGCATTTCTGATAAAGGTCACAGAATCGTACTCAAGAAGTCTGGCAAAGCGTATCAGGAGAAATAAGAAGATTCATATAACACATCCATCGATAGCCTTTGCAGTTCTCAACTATGATAGAGATATGCTGATCGAAAAAATTCTGGGACAGTATGTGGAGTCAATTTTTGCAAGAGAATTTTTCTGGAGGGATAAACAGAAGAATGAGGTAGATGTAATATTGGAAAATAAAACTCTCGTACCTATTGAGGTGAAGTATAGAGAGCAAATAGGTTCCTCTGATCTGAAGGGTTTGCTTAAATTCATGAAGGAGTATAATATTGAAAAAGGAATTGTAGTTACAAAAAATTTGTTGGAAAAAAGGAGTATAGATAAAAGAAAAATCTTCTTCATCCCCGCATGGCTGTTCTTACTTATCCATGAATGAAAATGTCTTCTATAATCCCTACCCTGATCTGGTATTACTA
>QNBN01000115.1 GCA_003645695.1 Spirochaetota bacterium
AAGAAGTATATTGGAAGGAGAGTTTACGTTATAATAACCAAAAACAAGAATAGCAACCGGTAGTTTCTATTTTTGTCCCACAGCCAGATTGCCGACAAAAACAAAATACTTGATATATTGGATGAAATATGGGGGGAGAAATAAATTCCAGCATTTTTAGATCAAAAGATTACTTTTATGCACTTGTTTTTTTACTTATTCATTCAGAAATATACCCCATTATTTAGAAAAAATCAACATCAAAAAATGGATTGAGAATTATGATAATTCTTCTGAGGATGAGAAAGTGAGGGAATGGTTAGCAAAGGCATTGACCAATGCAACCTTTGGCTATGGGGAGCATGGTGAATTTGACAAGATTGAAGGATGCATCAAGACATTGACAGACCTTTCGGGTGAGCATTCTGAGGATGAGAAAGTGAGAGAAGCATTGAAAGTAGCAAGGAAGATAAAGGATGGATAAGAGTATGCCACCAAATAAAATATTCACCTAAGAATTTTTTTTATGATTGCTATTATCACTGATTCAAATCTTTCCAAATCCTTAGATACTTCGTATGTTTTCAATTTTATAAATTTTTCAATAAAGCCAGTAGATACAATGGATTCCAATAGTTTTAAGGAATACTCCGATGACAGTTTAATTCTCATTTTCTTTCCCATAAAACCTTGTTCTAGAGTTTCCTCCCACTTACACATATAATCACTTAGTAGTTTTTTGCTAATTTTTGGGTATTCATCAAAACAATATGGTAGTTGCTCAACATATATGTAAAAAAGGGATTTTTTATAATTGTTATTTAATAACATCCTCAACTCATTTTCTACATTAAATTTCATTATCTCCCTGATGTTTTTCTCTTTGCCCAACTTTTGAGATGCACTAATTAGCTCTTTAAGAGTGATATCATTATTTTTTAATAGGTCTTTCCATTTCTCGGGAGAGCAGTTGCCTAATAGGCTTTTATATTCTTCTTGTTGTGATTTCCGTCTTTCCTGACTGTATATTTTTTGTTGTTTTATCATATCGTTGCCTATTGTATCATCTTTGTTCTCTCTCTCATTTTTTGTTTTTTCTACTTTTATTTTTGCAGTTTCATTATAGTTATCAGAACCATATTCTGAAATAGATCGCATTATTCTATCCTCATGAGGAAGATTATCATAATTATCAAAAATATCATCAAACTTTTTGTGAATTGTATATAAATTATTAAAATCTGAATAATTTGGTTTAAACAATTCGTTAGTTATGTCCTCAACTAGTTTTTTGTTTAATTGATATGTTGTTTTCATTACGTTTATTCTCTCTTGCTGACCAGAGTATATTATCAGCTGAGGTAATTTTTTGACTAAAGACTTTGGCAGTGTAACAAATTCGACTAACCTAAGAGAAGGTGGCAGCAATTTAAGAATGGAATATGTCAGTTTTATAGACTCCGAAGGTGATCCAACAATCTCAAATCGAAGTTTTTTCCCAAAAATTAGATGAGAAAGGGTGTTGAAGAGTTTGGTTCTATCAAAGTACTTCTTTATTATGGAATGATCCCCTTCATTAATTTTAATAAATTGTTTTGCCATCGATTCATCTATAAAAAGAGCATCTAAACTACTGTCAGGTGTCAGATGTTTTATGTCTTTAATGAAAACTGGTTCAAATACCCCGGGATGAGCACCTATCTTTCTATAATTTTTTGTTTTTATTAATAGGGTGTGGTGAAAATAAGCGATTCTTTTATATTCGTCCAGAGCCGGTCTTAAGAAGCTGATAGAAACGTTGTTTTTATCCACAGTATAAAATACTCTTGCTTCGTTAAAATTCAGTGGAATTCCCTTAATATATTCTTTAAAATTATAATGGATATCAAGATCAAATTCATTACATCTAACAGTAGTCCATCCGACTCTGGGAAAAACAGTCCTAATAAAATGATTATTAATCTTCATTATTCAGCAAATACTTCCTTTAGCCATTCTATTAAACTGATATAAGATTTTTCCGAATAAATGGGTCTTCTTTTTCTTTTGTTGATACTTACCTTATATCTTCCATCTTCATCACATATAGGGTTACCCTCTTCATCGACTTCAACTTCTATCCAGCTTTCAAGGAATTTTACTTTTTCTAGACCGAAATTTTCGAGGATAGTATACGTTTGAGGATAATATGCATGCATAAATTTTTTTAGCCCAATTTCACTTTCCAAGCCCATGCCCCAAACTTTTAATGCATGCTGCACAAGATCATATTTAGTAAACATCAAAGCAATTCCCTTAATTGGAGGTGAGTCAGGATTATCTCGTTTGAAATTTACTATTGCATCAACAAATCTAGCTACATTCACATCTGGGTCGTCGTCAATAATTTCTGACGACTCTAATCCAATTGCTTTAGTTACAGGAGTTACAATAATAAATCCATTAGATTGAAGTATAAAGTCGTGTATTTCTTTTGCCCCCTCCAGATCACTAAACTCTTTAAGGTCATACATTCCTTTTCTAAAAGAATCTATCATAGTTTGCAGGGTTTCTCCAGATGTATCTGCAAATGGGAGTTTTATAGTATGGGATCTTATAATGCCTTTCCATGTAAGTTCAAGAACTGCTTCAAATACATCCCCTTCAATAGTTGACGGGGGGAATTTTCCTTTCATCAAAAGTGCTGGTACAGAACGGATTCCCATTGTTTTTTCTATAATACGTATAGTAAAATTTTCATCTTTCTCAGCCAAATCAATTGCCGCTAAGTTTAGCAGTCCCAAGGCAGTAGTTTTTCCACTTGCTCTTGTACCAATAACCGCAACGCGCGTACTTTCAATATCATTGGACATAGGTATATGAAGTTATAAATGCTTTATAAACCTTATGACTTTTCCAGCTGTGGGATAGAACTAAACCTGCCCCAGGTTTAATAGATGCCCCACAGCCGGTAATACAGTAAAGCGTATATACTCCTTTATAATTACTTATTATAATTGCCTATATAAATTAGTATAAACTTGAAAGGTGCACGTATGGATAAGAGTATGCCAGTTCTAGGGGAGCGAAAAGAGGTTTTGGAGGAAATCTTGGAAACTATGGCGGCTGTAAAAAAACAAAGAGATGAAAGAGGCAACTGGACCGATGAAGAATGGAAGGAGGAGGAGGGCTTGTTAAGCATTTGTGAAGGATTGGAATGTTTTTTGCCGACTTGCCTTAAAAACCAAGAAATAGAAGAACTAGGACTTGGAGATGCACTAAGGAGATCTACACTATCTTTAGATGTTATAAGAGATGATATCAAAAAAATCATTAAGCAAGTTAATGAATTCGGGTTCGTTCCCACTCCTTATTTTGAAAGCAGAAAGTCAATTACTGGCTCTCTCCCAGAATTTACTGATACCGTTAGTTATGTCGTTACAACATTATTAGATTATTACAAATATTCTAAACTCATAGGATTGGAAATTCCAGATATTGATAATATAAGGGGTGTTATTGACAACGGGATAAATTGGCTTCTTGATAACATTCATGACGATGGAGGGTATTCGTGGGGAAAAAAACAATTTTCTGTTAGTCATACTTACTTCACTTATACTTCAGCTGTAGCCCTGTTCGAGTATAAAAATAATACATCATTCAACATAGGTAACGAAATCAAAAAAAGGATAGAGAATAACTTAAATAAAATTGGTAAATGGTTAATTAGCACGCAAGATGATGGGTGGTGGTCGGAATATGGTTCAGACAGCCAAGGAGAAAAGTCTCCCTTGTATACTGCCTATGCATTATTTGCTATGGACTTGATTAATATGGGAGAAGAAAGATTATTCATATCAGGCTTAGAAAATATTTTAGAATTCCTAAAAACGAGGGCAAAAGATTTGGAAAACCCTTACTACCATACTATAAAGGATGAACCTTGGATGGTAGAGATAAAATATGAAGATCATACGGCCCCTGCAATCACTTTACAGTTATTAGTAAATCGTTATAGCAAGACCAAAGATAGAGAATTAAGAGAGGAGTTACTGGATGGCATGTACATATTAAAAGATATTTTATTCAGACTAAGAGATGAAGAAACAAAACTTTGGAGAAAGTGGGGCTACAGAACCTATGTTAATCAGTCTGCATTGGATTCTCTTTTAACATATGCATTTAGCAATATATTTGGGGGAACGGAGGAAAAATATACTTTTACTCAGAGTCAATTATATGGAGCGATAAAAGATATGTTAAGCCAAGAATATTTTATCCAAGATTTAGCAAAAAGAATTTCTGAAAGTTTAAGAGTAAAACTAGGTATGCCGCCAGAAGAAACACATGTTAGTGAAATACTTAAAGAATTAGAAGAGAGGTGAAATAATGAAGATAGGAGCATATTCGTATAAAGGTGGAGTTGGCAGATCAGTAAGCACAGCAAATATTGCTGTTTTGTTGGCCAAAAGAGGGAAAAAAGTTGGCATTATCGATGCAGATATAGAAGCTCCTGGCATTGATCAGATATTTGGGATAGATGTACCCTCAATTAACCTTCTTGATTTGCTTGCGTATCCAGACAGATATTCGATTTCTAAAAATTCATTCCCTGTAGTTGATATAAAAAACGAATTAAAATTGGAATTAGATGGAGAACTCTTCATCTTGCCTTCAGCAAGGGATAGAAAAAAACTAAAATCAGTTACAGTTGATCCTTCACTTTCTGTCATATTTGATAATATAGTGAAAGAATTTACTGAAAAATACAATCTGGATTATTTATTTGTAGACTGCAGAAGTGGTCTTGCCCACTACTCGGTCATGACATTGTGGGCAGTTGAGGTTGTTTTGCTATTCTTTGGGTGGGGGAAACAAAACTTCAACGGAAGTAATTACATACTTTCAAATGTTATAGAGAGAATACCAAAACCCTCATTTTCAATAGCTAGCAGAATTCCTGATTTCATTGGTGAAGAAGAGTTAAAAGAGAGGGTACAGAACACCTTGGGAAATAAATTGTTGGGTTATATAATGCAAGATAAAGATCTAGCATGGGAGGAACAAATTATCGTACTAAAAAACCCCGAGTCAAAAGCAGCAAAAGCATTGACAGAAATATCGTATAAAATCGAAGAATTAGGCAAAATATAGTATTGAGTGAGTATGAAAAATATAAAAAAGTAAATTAATATGATCCAAAAAAAAGAAAGTGAAAAACGGGAAAGATTTGTTACTTTGAGGCACTTTCCTATCCATCCACTTAGTAGAAACGAGGAAATAACATACTTTTTTGAAAACTCCGAACGGCAGGAGGAAGCACTAAAGTTAGTAAATGATATAAAGAATCTTGATACAGGCTCCTTCATGATTAGCGGCTACCGGGGTGCTGGTAAAACAAGTTTTATAAATTATGTAACAAATTTGCTCGATGATAAAAATTTTTTAATAGCAAGAATGACATTATCTCATACATGTGAGGCAAAAGATTTTGTTTTAAGACTTATTAGAACCATTAGAGATACTATTTATGATAACCCTGAACTAATAAAAAAGGTGAAGGCTAATCAGGACTGCAAGTTTTACATCGATCAGGCCTATTTTAAGTCATTTTATGAAATACATGCCGTTGTGAAGGAAGGAATCAAAGAAGTGGCCAAGAATGTAATTATTGCAGAATCATCATTGGAAGCAGTGGGAAAATATATGTCCTCAGTTGTTGGGGGAAAAGATCTAGGTAATGAAGAAGAGCCTCCTAATGAAAGTGAACCAAATATGGGATCTTTGGGTAATCAGTCCAAAACGCCGGAAAGTGAATCAAGTTTGGGATTTTTGGGATATGACTATGAACTGGCAGAATATGAATTTAGAAAAATCATCGAAAAAATTACAAAAAAATCAGAATTATTTGAAAAAGTTGTTTTTGTTATTGATGAAGTAGATAAGTTAGACTATGGAGAAGCTGTTGGGATACTTAAAAATATGAGAACTTTATTATTAACACAAAATACAATATTTATTTTTATTGGTAGCAAAAAATTCAATTCTGAGTGGGTAGCAGCAAAAACATTTCACAAAGACACACCATTAGATAGTTTATTTACTAGGGTGATTTATATCCCATTAATGTCCATTGAAGAAATTATCAAAACTTATAAAAAGTTGAAAGGAACCGATGAAGAGATTAAAGGAGATGAGAAAATACTTTTGCACCACGTAATATTCAAATCTGGCGGTTCTCCGCGTGACTTTTTTAGGTATCTAAGAGATTTTAGTAAATGGGATAAAACCGAGAAGGGGACTATGGTTTTGTATCTAGAGTATGGAGAATATTCACAGGAATTATTCAAGTTGCATAGCAACATTGTTGATATTATTAAGAGATTTGAGGAAATTGATAAACCGAAAGGGGATCTATCTCCAGAATATGTTGAGGCAAAAGAGATATTTGCTTTTTCCTTATTTGAAGATTTATTATTTAATCACGGGTTAGTGTTTACTTCTGATGACGTATGGAGTAGCTATGCGACAGAAAACTATAAGGAGAAAGCTTTTAGAGAAGGGTTTTTGGAGGCAGGAGAGTTAATAGCTGACTTACTAAAAGTTCTTAATGATTCGGATGACATCATTACAAAACGTGGAAAATATTACTTTATGAAAGACAGCGCCTTGGCAGAAAGAGCAAAAAAAGAGAAGATTGTCAGAAGCAAAATAAGCGGGGAAGATAACAGAACTCTCTTGGATTTGTTAGATGAGTTACATTGAATCTCTCGTTATTAGCCAGCATTCATAAACCCAACAGATTTTTGAAACTGTAAATAAGCATCGAATAATATATTCTACAAAGAGATGATATTTTAGTTATCTGTATAAATACGTTGAAAATTTAGATTACTGCCCTCCAATGGAGATTTTTTAATCCACCGCCAAACTCATATGAAATATATGCAATCATTAGATCCCCTTTACTTACATAATAATCTCTTGAGAGGGGAAGAACCAACGGGGGATTAAACCAAGAGCTTTGACCGGCTGTTATACCATCGCATGTCTCTACGTATGTTTTGATTCTGATTCCATTTACCTTCCCAGAAGTAATGGCTTCAGTAGTTATTTTTTTATCCAAATAAATTTCATTTTTCTTATTGAAATAAGTCACATCATAAATTTCTTCTTTGCTAATAACTTTTTCGGCAGTTCTGGACCCGTATGCCTCAAAATGGGGAAGTTTAAAACTAAAATCATAAAACAAATAATCACTGTAGACAAATTGTAAAGAAGATACAGCCTTTAGTGGAATAATCTTTTTACTATTGCCCTTACCAATAAAATCTAGTGCCCTGTTCATTACTGGTACCTGCAGTTCGGAGATTAAGCCAGTGTCCATCATTTCGCAAATAATTACATCCACTTTTTCAGGTAGAGTAACCTCCCTTGCATCATCAAGGATATACTCAATTTTATCTTCATATCCCAAGCTTTTTACAATAGCCTTACCTGTTTGTACTACTTCAAAATCAAAATCCACTGCATATACCTTCTTAGCATTTTTTGCAGCGAGAATTGACAGAATACCAACACCTGCCCCCAAATCTACTACTACATCATTTTTACCTACTTTTTCGCTAATAGCTTTAGAAAATGCATCAACTCGATTGCTATCACATAGCAGATTATAGTGGTATATCAATGGGATGTATGGTCCGCTTGGGAATATATCTTGGCACCAAGAATATGCAATTACATAATATCTCCCATTTTTCTCCCCTATGAGTTTTTTTCTTATCAGACCTTCAAGAACTTTCTTTATTTCATTTTTTCTTAAATTTACCTCCTTTGAGATAGTATCCAAATTAGATGGTCCCTCCCTCACTAAAGTGAAGAATATCATTCTAGAGGATAGGGGCAAATCCAGTGGGTCATCCAAAAGTGATTTAATGGTTTCTTTGTTATTCACCGCATCTGGTATTTCCTTGTTGTCTAAAATATCCATAAGTTGTCTTGCAATATTTTTGTTTCTATTCGCTTTTTTATTTTTTGAATCTTTAGTGCCTAGATATGTATTGGACATTTTTCTGTTATAATGAATAGAACATAATTTTTAATATTTGTTATAAATACAGTATCTCCGCATGTTGATCAATGAATTGTTGTTGCATCCTTTTTTACATCCTTTTACATCAACAATTCTGGATGAAAATAGATGTTTTGTGAACTTAATAGTAAATTTTTAATTTTCCTATGGGAATTTTATATTTTTGAACTGTTGGGATTTGAACCCAGCCCTTATCCTATCCATTCTATATCCCATTAGCATATCCCTAATCTATTAAAATTATTTTCTAAATTTGCTTTTCGGGTTACCCGAAAAACTGTCGTGGTGCAAACCCTACTACGACAATATGGAGAGAAACGATTGGCAGTGCGAGAAGAAACTGGCATCATGAAAT
>QNBN01000116.1 GCA_003645695.1 Spirochaetota bacterium
CAAATCCTTTACTTACCAAATTGCTGGATAAGGCTTTATTATTCAATACCTGGCATATTTTATATGCTAGTTCATCAGGGTTATGAGGATCAAATAATAATGCTGCATTATTCGTTATTTCTGGAATTGCTGTAGAATCAGAAGCTATTATTGGAATCCCAGCGGCCATTGCTTCAATTAAGGTATGACCAAAGGTCTCCAAAATCGAGGGTAAGACAAATACAGAAGCACGTTGATATAAATAAGGCATATTTCCATAGGCTACTTCACCTAAAAAGACTACTCTGTCCTTAATGTCTAACTTTCTAACCATGCCTTCCAATTTTTGAAAATATAATGTAGGAGAACTTATACCTCCAGCTATTACCAAAGTATATTTATCTTTTATATTTTTGGGTAATCGGCTATAGGCTTTAATCAACACTTCATAATTTTTATGAGGATAAATTGTTGATACCGAAAGAATGTATTCTTTTAACTCATCGATTCTCTCCTTAAATTGCTTATCTACTTTTTGGGGGTTTCTGAAGATATTCGCATCCACACCATGATAAACCGTGAAAGTCTTTTGGGGAGGAATATTAAGTTGCTTTCTTATAATGTACTTTGAAAAATTGGAAACAAATATTACTTTTTTAGCCTTTTTAGTAGAAAGCCATGTTAAAAATTTTTGAATCTTAAACTTTATTTTATTAAGCCTTGTCCATTTAATTCTGTTATAATTAAAATAAGGATTTGGGTTACGAATAGCTAAAACTATATTGCATGGTGATAAAATACAACCCATATCTGTTGGGCAATATAAGACATCAATTCCCATGAAATATAACTTTATAGGCAAGATTAATTGTTCATAAAAAAACCTTATAAATAAGTTTGGTGGAGAAATATTAAACCTTATAATTGTTAAGTTAGGGTAATTTTGAAGATCAGAAAGATCTAATCTAGTATCTACAAATAGAAAATAATGATTTTCTCTATCGATTTCTAATATTTTTGGAAGAAGATTTTTAATGTAAGTTCTACTGCCTGCTGATTTGTAAGATAGTATACTCAACCCTATTTTCATAATAATTTATGTTATTATATTACTAATTGATAAAGATATCGGATATTAATTACTACTTGAGTATGCAACCTAAAGAGCACTTTTAATTACTAGTCCATTCTGTACCTATCTTACTCTAGCTATTTCCAGGAATACAATTTTTACGGAATTCCCTTATTTCTTTTTTTCTACTGCTTTCATTATAAGATTCAAAATGGTAAATACTAAAATCAGTTTTATAATGCCACTGAAAACGCTTGCCAAGGATGAATCCACAGAATTTAAAAAACGAAATGGGCAATATAAAGCTAATGCAATTCCAAATATACTCTTGCTTTTTAGCATATACTTAAATAGTGTAAGGAAAATGAATGAAATAAATATCCACATCAAAAATAACCCCATATAGCCAAAATTAAAAAATGCCTCTGTCCATATCCCAAGACCAGGTGAAGTTGTAAAATCAAATTCACCTATAACTCCATATTCTCTCCCCAACTTATTCCAATTTATTCTCGATGGTTTGCTTGGCCAGATTGGGCGAGGGATAGGGGCTGCAAGTGTAACAATATAACTTTTTCCATGTAAAAAATTTTTACATTGATTGGTAAAGGCAAAATAACCTGAGAATGCCTCCAGTGTCTGCATAAAACTATATGTAGAGACAAAAAGATAACCTCTTTTAACCACATTTGGATCAGTTATATATTCTATTTTTTTTAAATCTGGTATGCCAGGCCTGCTAGACGCACGGTATGCTCCAGCAACAGGCCAAAGCAAGATACCTATTATCGTAAATATAATAAACTGTTTTTTAATATTCTGTTTTAATACAAAGCCTACAACAAAATAAGTCATTAGAGGCATTAAAACAGCATATTTTGATCCTGTAGGAATATGGAATAAAATTTCTAAAATTACAAAAGATATTAAAAAAGTTCTGTATTTTTTATTTAATTTATATTTCGTAAAATATAAACTCCAAAACATCAACCAAATTATTGGGGCCAATACTTGGGCAAAAAAACCAAGAAAGCTTGTAAATCTAGCGTAAGACGCTCTTTTTAAAATTATTTCTGGTGTAGTAAAGACATGCCAATAACTCCCTGTATATAAACTAAAAAGGCGCATAACCCAAATTATAGCGTAAATGATAGCTAATATTTGGAGTTCATTTCGCTTGATGTTAATGAATAGATTCTCCATATTTAAAGGTTTATTTTTTCTTAACAAAACGTTTTCAAAAAAATAACATATAAGATTGAAAAATACGACTGATATGCAAAATATTATTAAGGGTTTCCATGTGTATGAAAAGAGATATACTCCGCACCATCGTTGGTAAAATAAATCTTCATTAAAGATAAAAAATACAAATGGAATAAAAAAGGACAGAATAACGGTACCATTCACAAAAAATATAGGGTGTAAGAGATAGAGATTTGAATTTTCAGTTTTATATTGCTTTTTTATTTTAAAAATGAAAGGAATCTGGATTGCGATAGTAATCAATATGATATATAGTTGCGCTGCCTTATTATTGATGAAGAAATGGCTTCCTGCAATTGGCAATGCAAATAATATAGACAGAAATAGGCAGAAAGCAGAGATAAACAGATAGTAATTTTTATTTGCTATCATAAAATTATCTTCTTTATCTTTTGGCCAATATTCTTTTATATTCCTTGGTTATCCTCTCCCCATAATCATCCCAGGTAAAGCCTTTGCTCACCCTTTCTTTGGCAGATTGTCCCATCGCTTTACATATGTCTGGATTTTCATATAGATAAATGAGTTTTTCTTTTAAGGCCTCTACGTCCCTTATGGGGATAATAAATCCATCTATCCCATCCCGTACAATGTCTTCTCCACCAGTATTCGTAGTACAAATTACGGGTAACCCGCAGGCCATAGCTTGTGGGATAACTAAACTGAGCCCCTCTTGAATAGACATATGCACAAAAACTGAACTTTGGGAGTAATACTTATAAAGTTCCTTTTGAGGAACATGACCGACCCACTTATATTTTCCTTCATATTTCTTAAAGAATGGCTTTATCTCGTCACTTATTCTACCTACTAGTAAAAGCTCGGAATTGGGAAGTCTTAGTTCTGAATAGGCCTGAAGGAGATAGTGGACTCCCTTTTGTAAAGTCATTCCACCAGCATAAATGATACGAAAAATGTTATCATTTTTTGGTATTGGTTTAAACTCGGAAATAGAAACTCCTAGAGGAACATAAATAAGCTTACTCTCTGGAATTCCTTGCGCCAGAAAAGTTCTTTTAGCATATATTGAAGGAATTTGGATATAGTTAGCTTTTTCATATTCCTTTAATTCTTTTTCAATAATCTTTGGATGAACAGCATTGTATTTTAACCCAAATTTCTTATACTCTTCTTCAAGAATCTTATTTTGATAAAGAATATGAGAACTTCCTCGAAATAAAACTGTTATTGCCCCCATTCCCTTTGCCTTCCTTATAGTATGCAAACCAAAACTTGACCATGCTACCACTATATCACTTTTCTTATAGATTTTAGATACCCATTTATCATAGATTTCATGAATTAAATATTGGGGATTATAAGAATTCTTTAGCCAGTTTGGCAATTTCCCCCACCCTCTTTGCATTATCTCTTTAATAATCACTGAATCGACGTTATCTTTTGGTATTCCATACTTTACTACCTCAAATTTTGGATACGAGGTAATAAGTTTCGCCAAATATCCTCTTTTTAGAAGTTGCTGGGCCAGATAAAAGGCATGAAAACGACCGCCAACTGAAATAGTTACTTGCATCATATCCTAGTTTCTTCGCTTCTTTGCTTGGACAATAATAACGTCTTTGAGAGGAAGCCTTTGGCTTGGCTCTTTAAGCAAGTCTTGATAATTTCCTGCTATACTTATATCCAAAAAACCATGTTTTTGTAAATTCTTTTCAAAAAAATCCTTGTTAAAACCCAGTGGATGCACTTTGCCTATTATAGAATATACGGATTTTCCTTTTACTTCTGGGTCAAAATTTGGAACTTCAATGATGAGTTTTCCACCTGGCACAAGCATTTTGTAAAACTCATCGAATATACCCTGTAAGTCTACCAAGTGTTCAAGCGTATGTGATGTATAAATTATATCAAATTTTTCATTAATTGCTGCTAAATTATTGATTATATCTACACCTAAATATTTTTGACCAAAATATGATCTTTTCTTTGATATCTCAACCCCCTTGCAAATAAATCCGTACTGTTTGGCTTGATATAAGAAATACCCCCAAGATGAACCAAATTCTAAAAGTCGATTACCATTTGAGAGTTGTTTAATAATTGACAACCTATCTCTAAAATCCTTACCAATACTGGAAAAATCCCCCGTACGTATCATTGATTCTAAACTTTGTTTTTCGGGTATAAAAGTTGCGCCTGAAGAATAACAATTATCATAAAATTCTTCAACCTTCTTCGCGGCGTATATGGGATTCACAAAAAATAGTCCACATTGCTTACACTTACATATGTCAATAACTAAGTATTTCTTATCATAGATAATGTAGTCTTTAGTTTTGCAATATGGGCATGCAATTCGTTTCTTCCCTAGACCTTGCAAAAAATAAGAGATATCTTCAAAAATGTTTCTTTTTAATAATAAAATTTCACTCAAAAGCCTATAAAGTCGTTTAAAGCTCATATTCCGTTTGATAACTCACCTGTTAGTTTAGTTGAAAGGTTTCTTTTTCTCTTATTTTGCTTAATATAAATCTTATATTAGTAACTAATGCACTGTTTTCGATGATTAGTAAAAGTAAAGCATATATAACATTTAAACCAGCAATGTGGGCTATAGAAGTTAACCCTTTTATTTGAACATTCAAAACAGGTTTTATGAATTCATAAATTAGAATAGTTAGAGCCACGGCCATTAAAGGTCTTAAGTGAATCTCTTTAAAAGAAATTGGGTGGGATTTATTTATATAGTAAAAACCTCCTAGTATGCCTATAATCATAGCAATGGATGTAGCAGCAGCTGCCCCTTGTAAGCCTTTCCACAGAACTCCAAAAATTAATAAAGGAATTAAAGAAGCTACTTGTAAGAGACGTGCTTTTGCTGCTTTAGAAACTTGTCCTTTTCCCATTAAAAATGCCTTCATATTTTCAAAAATGGGCACAAAGAACGCGTAAATACAAAATATCTGTAGAGCTGGTGCAGCTTTAACCCATTTTTGACCATAAAGAAGAAAAATTATTTCTTTAGGGAAAAGTGCAAATGTTAAAAGGAAAAACCCCATTATACGAACCAAAAAATAGTTGACAATCCGATAGCTTTGCTCAAGTCGCGTTTTGTCATTTTGATAATGAGCATAAGTAGGAAATGCAACAGAAAAAAAACCAGGAGCTGTAACTACATTTCCAAGATCAGCTAGATAACGTGCCTGATGATAGAGCCCAAGAGTAATTGTGTTACTTAATGTTCCTATTATAAGCCTATCCAGTCTGGAATAGGCGATTTCTAAACTCCTTAAGAAAAACATCTTACATCCAAAATTAAAAAGCCTGCGAAAAACTTTCCGATCAATATGCCACTTGAACTTCCACGAAGAGAGCCATCGGTATCCAAAAAAAGAAAAAACCGACAAAAGAACACTCCTTACCAATAAACTCCACACACCAAGTCCAAAAAAGGCCATGCCTACAGCAATAATCATAGAAAGGGGTGAGGCACCAAATCGTACTAGAGAAAGACTTTTAAATTCAAACTCCTTTTGTAACTGTGCTCCATAGACACCAGCAAGAAGATTGATTAAACCAGCTCCACAAAGTATCAGAAACAATATAGCTACCTTTCTAGAACAAAAATGTGCAATGATAGGTGACAAAACCAGGGCTAAAATGATAAGGAGGACTCCTAGGGCCAGAGACAATACAAAAGCTACATCAGTCACATTCTCTTCGTCTTGAATTTGGACAACACCTTGTGAAAAACTGAAACTTGCTAAGATATAAACTAACTCATTTAAAGCCAGAGCTAGAGCAAATATACCAAAATCTTCGGGCATAAGTAACCTGGCAAGAATCATGTTGCCAACAAGACTAATAGCAAATGTTATATAACTTACCCCGCTAAACCAAAAAGTGCCTCTAATTGCTTTTCTAGCAATGCTCATTTTTCCTTAGCTTTTTAACTCTTCATATACTTCCAATATTCTTTTAGCCCTATGTAGATAAGTATAATTTTTTACTTTTTCATGTGCTGCTTTTACCATCTTTTTACGCTCTTCCTCATGGCTAAGATAATATTCTATTTTCTCTCTAAGTTCTTCAGGCGTAGAAAAACAGGCTATCTCTTTTCCTTCTTTAAAAAATTCACATTGCTCTTTTGAGCGCTCCGTAAGCAAAAAGCCACCACATCCTGGCACCTCAAATGTACGCATATTATGAGAGTCTTTATTTTGGGGCCTTAAGAAATTAAGATTAATTTTTGAAGCTCGACAGACTTTCACAAATTCTTCACCAATAACAACCCCTTTCAGCTTTTTTATTAACAGAGAATTCTTTCTAAGTCTTTCCCACAAGTATGTTCCCCAGATAGTCAAGTCCATATCTGCAATTGATTCAAGCCATTTTTCTCTTTCAGGAGTCCAGTTTCCAATAAAGGCTATATCACTTTTATACTTTTGTATATCATCAGAATTTATGTTTATAACGGGATGCAATTCTGGGTCCCAGGCAAAGGGTAAATGTTTTACTCTTTTTGCTTTTAACTTGTAAAGTTTTGGTACTAGTTTCTTGCTATAGGTAAAATAGCAGTCATAAAAATGTATACAATCTTTTAGATTAGAATGGAAATTACCACCAATTTTGTCAAAAGGGCTATCAGGATTGATGTGAAAAATAAGTGCCTTTGTATTTTGCTTTAGTACTCTGAGAATATTAGGCGTAAGCCAGTATGATTTAAAATCAACAACAAGGTCAATATCTTTATAAATACCATTTTTTAAATAGTGTAAAAATTTCTTCCTTAAAAAATTGTTCTTTAAATGAAAATAAATGCGTCTTTTAGCTCTATCCAAGATTCCATTTCCTAAGACTCTTTTAAATAAAGATTTCTTTTCTATGTCGAATAAAACAATTTCTACACCTTTCATCTTTTTAAATGCCCTATAATAGCTACTTTCCAAACTACCTGGAAATGAAATAGCACCAATGATAAGAATTCTCACTTTTTTATACCTTCTAGACAAATGGACATTTTATGGCGATTCTTATCTTCAACTAATTTAATATCTTGAATGCGGCTCTGGCCATAAGGCATCTTCTCAATTTCCTTAAATCCATATTTTTCAAGAAGTTCTCTTAGACTCCACTCATCATACATATATAAATGTCTGCTATGACTAAATATTTCATAAATAACCTTATGTATTCCTTTGTATATTGGCTTAAATATATTTAAATCTTTTAGAAAATTATGACTATGTAACCCAGATGGGTTTGTGAGCACACTATCTATGTATTTTTTGGTTATCTGATATAAATCAGGGACAATAATCCGGATTACTCCCCCTTTACATAAGCATCTATAACACTCTTTTATGACAAAATTTGCGTCTTCATAAGTCATATGCTCTAACATATGAGAACTAAAGATGGCTTCTACAGCACTATCTGGGAAAGGGAGACCTTTCCTAACATCAAGAATCTTTATATTTTTGGGCCAAGGAACTGTTTTTACTCTACCAATTTTACATATTACATTATATAACGTTTTGAATTTCGAGAGCCTTGCTGTAAATGAGGCATCTATATTGACCCATCCAGAAGGAGCATTCAAACCACAGCCAAGATTCAGTTTTATCGGTTCCTTTATCTTATGGTGCAGGGCCATTTTTACGCTCGATTCTTTCTCACATAATCAAGAGCGGCCATTATGCCTTTAATATCTTCTACATAACTCCATCTGCTTATTATTTCAAAAGAGCGCTTTCCCATGTTTTTTCTTAGCTCCCCATCCTGTATCAATTTTAACAAACAATTAGCCAATGCCTCAATATCACCAGCAGGATATATAAAACCATTTTCGCCATGATGAACAAGATCAGTTGTAGCTGCGACCTTATCCGTAGCAATAATTGACAAACCATAACACATAGCCTCATTTATAACTAATCCCCAAGGCTCAAATGATGAAGGTAAGACAAAGATATCACCAATAACATAATATTTGGGCAATTCTGTTTGATTTTTAAAGCCAAGAAAGAGGACATTTTTAATACTCCTTTTTTTGACATAATCTCCTAAAGTTTTTCGTTCTTCTCCATCTCCGACAAACAGGAGAAAAGCCTCTTTTTCTAATTTTTC
>QNBN01000117.1 GCA_003645695.1 Spirochaetota bacterium
ATGAAGGAGTTTGGATTAACTCATGAGAGGCATTATAAGAAGAGTGCAAGAATTGTAGGCGATGTATTGGGTAAGTATCACCCACATGGAGATCAGGCTGTTTACGATGCTCTTGTTAGAATGGCTCAAGATTATAGTATGAGATATCCACTGGTAGAGGGGCAGGGTAACTTTGGTTCTGTAGATGGTGATGCCCCTGCAGCTATGAGGTATACAGAAGTAAGAATGACCCAGATGGCAGAACTCCTTCTTCAAGATATCGATAAAGAAACTGTAGATTTTATGCCTAACTTTGATGATACATTGAAGGAACCTGTAGTATTACCCGCTGCATTTCCGAACCTGCTCGTTAATGGTGCAAGTGGTATAGCAGTTGGAATGGCAACAAATATCCCACCACATAACCTTAGAGAGGTTATTAAGGCTGTTATTAAAACAATAAATAATCCAGAAATATCAACAGAAGAGCTTATAAATATAATACCTGGCCCAGATTTTCCGACAGGAGGTTTAATAATAGGAACTGAGGGAATCAGAAAAGCTTACATGACTGGAAATGGACAGATAAAGATCAGGGCAAGGGTAAATATAGAAACATTAAAAAATGGCAAAGAGATGCTGATTGTGAATGAAATTCCCTATCAGGTTAATAAAATTAGATTGATACAGGATATTGCCAAACATATAAAGGATAAAAAGATAGAAGGAATTAGCGATTTACGGGATGAATCTGACAGAGACGGAATACGTATTGTTCTGGAATTAAAAAGAGGAATTAATCCACATGTTATTATGAACCAGCTTTTTAAAATGACATCATTGGAAACAACCTTTGGTATAAATCTCCTGGCCCTTGATCATTTTAATCCCAAGGTAATGGACATAAAACAGATTATTGAAAAGTATATAGAGCATAGAGAGGAAATAGTAAAAAGAAGAACGATCTACGATTTGGATAAAGCTGAAAAGCGAGCCCATATTCTGGAAGGTTTTTTAAAAGCTCTGGATAATATAGATGAAATCATCAAAATAATACGTGGATCAAAAACAGTAGCACAGGCTCAATCTCGCCTTATAGAGAGATTTTCATTTACCAAAGTACAGGCAGAAGCGATATTGGATATGAAATTAGCAAGACTGACAGGATTAGAACGAGAGAAGATCCAGAAAGAATATGAAGAACTTCAAAAGACAATTGCAAAATTAAAAGAAATACTTAAGAGTAAAGAAAATATATTGAAAGAAATCGCAAAAGAACTTTCTGAGATAGAAAAGAAGTTTGGAGATGATAGAAAAACAGAAATACTGCCAAATGCGGAAGAGGTCAATCTCGAAGACCTTATTCTTGAAGAAGATGTTGTTGTTACAATTACACATAAAGGTTTTATAAAAAGAACACCAATAACGGCATTCAGGCATCAATCAAGAGGCGGGGTTGGAGTTAATGCTTCTACACTTAAGGATGATGATTTTATTAAAGAGATGTTTGTCGCATCAACTCATGATACTATCGTTTTTCTAACGGATAAGGGTAGAGCTTACAGCCTTAAAGTACACGAGATAATGAATGCTTCAAGAACTTCAAGAGGACAGAGTATAAAATTGCTTCTGAGTTTGAAAGAAGACGAAAACATAGAGGCATCGGTAGCATTGAGGGGAAAAGAAGAAGAGAAATATATGCTGATTGTTACAAAAAAAGGAATAATAAAGAAGCTCGAAAGCAATGATCTCCAAAAGATAAGAAAAACTGGGATAATTGCAATTGGCTTGAGCAAGGGTGATTCAGTAGTGGATGCTATTACGACAAGCGGTAAAGATGAAATTATGATTGCTACTGTGATGGGAAATGCGCTTAGAGTAAAAGAGTCTCAGATTAGGCCAATGGGTAGGAGCGCAAGAGGGGTAACTGGTATTAAATTAGGAAAGGATGATTATGTGTGTGGTATATCAAAAGTATTTGATAAAGGGGATCTTCTGGTTGTTACTGAGAAAGGTTATGGGAAAAGAGTATCTTTTAAAAACTTTATTGCCCATAATAGGGGTACAAAGGGCCAGATTTATATTAAACTTTCAAAGAGAACAGGTAAAGCTGTAGGGATCTTATCTATTAAAAATAAAGATGCCTTTGTTGTAATCACAAATAGGGGAATGATAATTAAACTTAAAGCTAGTGGTGTTTCACGCATGGGAAGAACAGCGAGTGGGGTTAAGGTAGTAAATATTAAAGAACCAGACATGGTTGCAGGAATTAGTAAGATTATTCAATGAGATTGTAATTGACGCTCTTATATGATCTTTCTATCTTAATGAAGGAAGGAGAGATGGCTGAGTGGTCGAAAGCGGCGGTCTTGAAAACCGTTGTCCCTCGTCAGAGGGACCGTGGGTTCGAATCCCACTCTCTCCGATTTTATTAGATGAAATAAGCATGCAAGCTTGGGGTAATAATAAGCACATGAACTTTCAATCATAATAAAAGACTGGGATTGCCTATACGTTTTATGTCAATAGAAAAATTAAATTTAACTATACATAAATATTTTGCTATTATAGTTAATAAAACTGCAGTTGATTATTCTGATAATTATTACAGATTATAATTGTGTATAAGATTTTTCGATAATATTGTTTAAAAATGAGGAGAGGTGCGAGAGTGGCCGAATCGGGCTCCCTGCTAAGGAGTTGTCCCCTTTCGGGGACCGTGGGTTCGAATCCCACCCTCTCCGATTTTTTATAACTGTATAGCACGTGCCCATAGCTCAGTGGATAGAGCATTGGATTGCGGATCCAAGGGTCGGAGGTTCAAATCCTCTTGGGCACGCATTTTTTTAGCATAATCCTCAAATTAGAAAAATAATGTCTTTATAATTATTCAAAGTTTGCTTGCTTAAATATTTTAGTAATAACCTTTAAAATTTGAATAAGGGTGAAAAAATATAGTGGAGAGGTGCGAGAGTGGCCGAATCGGGCGGTCTCGAAAACCGTTGTCCCTTGCAAGGGGGACCGTGGGTTCGAATCCCACCCTCTCCGATAAAAAAGATTGAATGATCAAATGGGAAAAATTATAATTGTAGCAAATCAAAAAGGAGGGGTTGGTAAAACTACAACTGTTGTAAATGTATCTGCATATATTGCCTCAGAAGGATATCAAACATTAGTGATAGATTTGGATTCGCAAGGAAACAGCTGTTCAGGACTGGGTATAAATAAGGAAGAAAATAAAGAAGGTTTATATGAGGCTCTTTTAGGATTTAAAGATGTAAAGGATTTGATCAAATCCACAGAAATAAGAAATCTATACATTATACCATCTAATATACACCTTTCTGGGGCACAAGTAGAATTAGTTGAAATGGAAAAAAGGGAGTATAAATTAAAAGAAATAATAGAAAAAATTAAAGGAAATTTTAAATATATATTTATAGATTCTCCACCATCCCTTGGATTACTTACCGTTAACGGCCTTGTCGCAGCGGATTCTGTTATAATTCCCATTCAATGTGAGTACTATGCTCTTGAAGGGTTGAGTCAACTTTTAAAGACAATAAATATAGTAAAACAGAGACTTAATCCAAAATTGAAACTTGAAGGTGTCTTGCTTACAATGTATGATACTAGAACAAATCTATCAAAACAGGTAGTTGAAGAGGTTATTGCATATTTTAAGCAAAAGGTGTATAAAACTATTATACCAAGGAATGTAAAGCTGGCAGAAGCACCAAGTTATGGTAAACCAATAAAATTGTATGATCCAAATAGTGTGGGTGCTTTAAGTTATTATAAATTATCAAAGGAAATAATAGAAAATGGGTAAGAAGGCTTTAGGAAAGGGGTTAGATGCCCTTATAAATGATGAAAGTGAAATAAAAGAAAGCGAAATAGCTGAAATAGATATAGAAAAAATAGTTCCCAACAGGGATCAACCAAGGAAAAGTTTTGATAAGCAGGAAATCCAGGAATTGGCGGAATCTATTAGAGAAAACGGTATTATTCAACCAATTGTTTTGAGGGCCAAGGATGAAGTTTATGAAATTGTCGTAGGAGAAAGAAGATTTCGAGCAGCTAAAGAAGCTGGTCTTAAAAAAGTTCCTGCTATTATAAAGGAATATTCAGAATCAAGATTATTAGAAATAGCGCTTATAGAAAATATCCAAAGAAAAGATTTAAACCCTCTGGAAGAGGCACTTGCATTTAAAACAATCATTGATAGAGATACCATAACACAGGAGGAACTTTCAAAAAGGGTTGGAAGATCTCGTAGCTATATTGCAAATATGATAAGGCTTCTTGAATTGCCTGATGAAATAAAAAAATTTGTTTCACGTGGAACAATTACAGTTGGACATGCAAAAGCAATAATGGCCCTGAATGAAAAAGAAAAACAGGTAGAAATAGCAAAAAAAGTTGCAGAAGAAGGGCTTTCGGTTAGAGAGACAGAAGATTTAGTTCGAGAAGTAAATGCTTCTCAGAACGATTTTGTAAATGTTCCACGTGGAACAGCGAATGATTCTAAAGAAATGATGACTGCTCAGGGGGAAAAATCAATTTATATAAAGGAGCTTGAAGAGAAACTAATTTCTACCCTTGGAACCAGAGTAAAAATAAGATACAGTAGAGGTAAGGGAGCTATAATTATTAATTTTTTTTCCGATGAAGAACTTGATCGGCTTCTTGAAGATCTTCTTTAATAAAATCAAGTAACCATTGGACAATAAAAAGAAAGGAATTAAATTCCTGGATTTATTTTTAGGTAGTGGGTTGGCTTCTCGCCTGGGTAAAGCTTTAAAGTTTGAGTTTTTTCTAACGATTGGGAATATTATTCCTATGTCATTAATAGCTCATACCTTAAGGTGAATCACTCCTATTTGGATCGGTTATATAAAGAATAGGACGGAATTGGAGGTATTGTAGCACATCTTAACAATTTACCTGATTCAGAGGGGAAATATAGCGAAATGTTACTCCCTAAGGGTGATTCTTTTTCAGATTACAGAAAAGAGAGGCTTTTTTATACAAGATACAATGGTTTAATAATTGACAAAATCAGGAACGAGATAGAGGCATTATATCCTAAGAATATTGTTAACCGGGATGTAAAAAGAAGAAGGGAAAAGTATCCACTTTTGTCGGTACTCTTATACCAGGCTGCAACTCACACTAATACTTCCGGAGTTTTTAAAGCATATCACAAGGGATTTGGTGGTTTTTCAGGAGATGCTCTCAACAGAATAATAAAAAAAATAGAAATGTCGGCACCTATTTTAATTGATAGCGAATATGAATCACATATATTCATAGTAGATTCAAATTGACTTATTAAAAAAAGAACATACAAAGTATAAAGTTTTATTTGGTGTATATTGATCCCCCTTATAACCAACATCAGTATGGATGTAATTATTATCTCTTAAATGCAATTGCAAAATGGGATAAAGCTTTTATAGTCTCTCAATTAAAGAATAACCTTTTAAATAAAAAAGCGTGAATAAGGAAGAATTGGGTTAGAACAGGATCGTTGTATTGCTATAAAGATACAGCAGATCAGCTCTTTAAAGATTTAATGCGTTCAATAAATAGGAGGTATATGCTAATTAGTTATAACACAGGAGAAATAATTCCAATAGATGGGATGATTTCTATGGCTTCTTCTGTTGGTAAGGTAGAAATAATAGGCAATGAGTATATTAAATACTGGGGGAAAACAAAGCATTTCAAGACAAAATAATAACCTTGAGTTTATACTTATTGTAGATAAGGATAAAAAAAATAGTCCTAGAAATCTTTTTTCAAAGAATCCCCAATATGCCTTTAATCTAATAACTGAACTGTTAAATACCCCAATTAAAAAGATTGAAGCTTTAATGAATTGGTATCATCTTGAGATACATTTAAGAAATATGGCTGATTTTTTAAAAAATGTTAGATTATCTTTTGCTCAAGATACAATCTGTAATTATTGCGAATATAATGCACTGAATATAATTATTAACAATGGAGATGTTGCTACAAAAATTGTTAAAGAATGGAAGCTATATCCTGACCCGACAGGTATACCCAGCTTTTAGGTGGAAATATTGTATTTAATGCATTTGAAAAGCTTGACACCTTACAAAAAATCTTAGATGAAAAATAACTCGATAATTTAATAGAGATTCACAATAGCGGTCTTACCGATACGTTTCATAAAATAGGGCAAAAAAATGAATACCGGAGACCATACCCGGATAAACCAGTCCTGCATAGAAATAAAAGAAGAGTAACAATTGAAAGGGAGACTATACGCCAGAAATTGAATGGTTTTACAATTATAACAGCAGGGTATGGAATATATAAATGCTGGAATAGCAGTCAGTCTGACTAATAAGCACACACTCAAAACTAATAGAAGGTATATAATGGCTTTTGGCTTTGGTATAAAGGTTCATGATGTATTTGATTTAAATAATAATTATTTTGGTAGCAGGATATCCCTTTTTTATTATGATCTATATAATAGAAAAGTTAATTTTGTCCGTTTGCTTGATAAACAAGAAGCAATAGATTTAAGCGAGAGGATTCCCCCTTTATTTTATAGTAAAATCAGTAAAGCGGTGGATGAGGGGAAGGATATATTCCACTCTTTTAAGTCTCATCATATCAGGTACTGTATTCTACAGAGAATAAAAAGGATAAGAGAGTATAACTCTCAAAGATTCTGAGTGTTAGTTGTACCTAACTCAAAAATAATAGATTTTGGAACGTACAATGTTAGAGAGGGTAAGTATGTTGGTACGATGGAAAGCAACCTACCAGAGTTTTTTACTGGGGACTCATTTAAGGGGAATTTAATAGGAGATAAGTTTTTTCTAATATATGCGAAAT
Source organism: Spirochaetota bacterium (assembly GCA_003645695.1). Classification (GTDB taxonomy): domain Bacteria; phylum Spirochaetota; class B62-G9; order B62-G9; family B62-G9; genus B62-G9. The sequence continues at coordinate 6,859 of QNBN01000117.1, forward strand.
ATCAAAATGGTGTGTTTGAAACAGAGCATTGTATTTCTGAAGAGGAGCTTTTCGCGATACTATTTGTAACAAACAGAGCTTATGAAAAACTCGCTCAGCTTGCTGATGGCGTGAAGAAGATAAGTGAGATAAGAAAGATTGATTTTTTAGAAAAGACTGTTTATATGGGCTATAAAAGTGTTTTAGGGTATGATGTAAAATTTTATGTTATATCGTATAAATCATATATAAAAAATAGTGCTGCATATTTTACGGAAGAAATCATACTAAAGGGCAACGTTATCTCAAGTAGTGTCCCCACTATTGGTAGACTGAATATTATCAACAATTACTGGGATCTCAGCACCGTTCAGGAGAATGATATTGTGGCTATTCATGAATTGTTACCCGATGTTATGTTGGATCTAAATAAAATCAATGGTCTCATAGTTGAAATTGGTGGAAGAAGCTCTCATAGTGCTATTATTACTAGTGCCAAAGGGATTGGCCTTATCTTAAATGAAGATGCGGTGAGAAATTTACAATCCTATGATGGTAAATGGGTGAGGTTTGATGCTCATATAGGTGAAGTTAGGTTGGTTAATCAATCTGAAAAGATATATAGAGGAGAGCCTGTAAAAGGAGAGGTAGTAATCCCGGGGGGGATTATAGAAAAGGTGAGATATGAAGAAAAGATAGAACCTAATAAAACAGTAGAAGATTATATTCTACTAACAATTACTTTTAATGCCTCATAAGGTTTTTTAGTGACTCAACGCTTAAAGGTATTATAAAAGAAAGGGGAGTTAGACTGGCCCAGATAGCAAACTTTGCAAGAATTTATTTATCTATACCGGTGATGACGGGGTTTGATCTATGGAATGATAAACCTTTGAGGGAAATGATAGAAGATGGTATGATTGTACAACTTGATGCTGATAATTCAGTTGTAACTTCGCCTCTTGAGATAGTTGGTAATACTGAATTCTTAGGCATCTTGCAAAAGACAGAAGCAGAACCCTTAGAAAGATTGTAAAAGAGGTAGCAATGAACAGTAAAAAACTCACCAATGAACAGAAAAGAGATATCTTAGCTACATTGGAAACTAAATAGTGGAGTCTAAATAGCTTAAACAGGCAAATATTCTTTGAGACATAATAAAAATTTTATAAATCTAATTCTTCATCTGACGATTTGGCCATAATACTACTCCGACTGTAAAAAAGGTCTCTCTAGCAGGATTGACCGGATATCTGCGTATTCCCATTATCATTATAATGTACTATTATTTAAGGCTTTTTGATTAATTCACTTTTTGTTTACATCATAGGTTAAATTAAAGGGTCCATGAATAATCTAAAAATCAAATTAAATATCATATTTGCATTAATA